>JAUVBC010000023.1 GCA_030591405.1 Candidatus Zixiibacteriota bacterium | reverse complement strand
TATCTATGTCCGGGCAGGATGTTGCAACAAAATGGGTTTCTCAAAAATATGATTTTCCTGTAAAAATCGAACACCTTATGGCAGAAAACAAATTCGTTGAAATCACCGATATTGTTGATGGCCCGGTTGATGAATCCTTATTTAAGCTTCCTGAAGATTACACTAAATGGATTGACCCAGATGACCTACCGGTCGAAATTCCCGAATGGGCCAAAGAGCTTTCATCGGCTCCATCCATGACTCCGCCATTCGAAAAAGATATGGTGACCGGCGAGATAATAAGAATACCGGTGACGGCCGGTCAGTCGGTATGGGTTAAAGGGGCAAGCGTCGATGAATCCGAAGCGGTGGCAAAAGCAATTCCATTTAAAGATGGTCGTCCCAATAAAAAACTTTCATGGTATAACAACTTTGCTATGCAGGGGACAATATGTGGCCGCAGTGCTGAGACATCAATTGAAGCTGACGAAATTGTACTATATGTTTTCGAAGGCAATGTTCATGTTACCGCTAAACATTTCCCGATGAGAGAAGAAACGGTTAAGGAGGGCGGCGAATATCGATTTATGTCAGAATCATATGACAATGTCGAAACAAGATTTGTTAATGTTTATGATGGCGAATCGGAATGTGTCGTTTCATTTTGGAAAGATGGTGTCGATGTCAGTGAAGGACCGATCAAATACCGCACTTTTAATATTGAAAAGAAGGGTGACATAAAACCGAGTACTTTTTCAACTGACATTGGCAAGGAAGTAGTCATCAGAGTCACTAAGGGTGAGATAGTTATAAAAATGGGTCAATACGACACATTTAAATTTTAATAGCATTTATTTGGATAACAAAAGCCAATATAAAATACAAATTTAAATTGTAAGACCTGTATGTAAAGGTGTCAAATTATTGATCTATTCACTCAGCTCATTCAGGTTTTTGTGAAATATTGCCGCCTTTGATTTATTTAAATCGAATGACTCAAAACTGAATGGTCTGGTATAGTTAAACTTGTTTAAATCATACCTGATGCTATCGACCGGTTTTAATTGATCCAGCCAAAAAGCATTATCGTCTCGATGACAAATAAAAAATCGACCTTCATTACGACTATGTTTGGCACGATGATACTTCATATAAATAAATCGGTCGTCGACTCCGACAATTTCAATTTTACCGGATTCATGCGACATAACAAATCTGACCCGTTTGGCAAGCCCTGAACATTTTAGCTTTGCCTTCTCGATATTAAAATATGCTTCCACAATAGGGACAACAAACGGCTCATTACCGGCTGTGGGACGGCCCTGAAACAGATAATATTGAGGAACACCTATATAAGAAAGCTCGTTCCAGAGTTTTGACATAACATCAGGGTCATCAGATATTCCGCGTATAACAGGATTTTGATTGGCACATATAACACCAGCCTTTTGAATCTTAAATATTGCTTCGCGGCTGAAATCGGTCAATTCGTTTGGGTGATCAAAATGACATATCAGATAAATTCTTTTGTCGTAAGTTGAATATTTTCGAAACATATTTAGAAGAGAAGGATCATTCAAAATTCTAAAGGGATTATATGCCGGAATTTTTGAACCAATCCTGATTATTTTAATCTGTTCTATCTGTTGTAACTCTGAAATTATATTATCCAACCGTTTGGTTGGCAGCATTAACGGGTCGCCGCCGGTAATAAGGACATTATTAATCTCCGAATGCTTTCTGATATAATCGAGCCCAATGGCGATGTCATAACTTGTCTCTTTATTTCCAGAAATAAAAAGTCTCTTGCGAAAACAAAAGCGACAAAAGCCAGCGCAGTTTTCATTAACAAGCAATATTACTGTTGTTGCGTACTTATGCTGAACACCAAAAACAACAGTATTTGACTTTTCATCGGAAGCATCCAACTGCCCCCATTCATTTAACTCCTCTTTATCTGGAATAATGATCCGTCTGATGGGATCATCAGGATCTTTCCAATTAATAAGACTCAAATAATAATTGTTGGCAAAAAACGGATATTTATTTATTACCTTCTTTAGATCTGTCCGTTGACTTTTGGATAATTGAGCAATCCTGTCAATATCCGATAAATATTTTACTCCATTTTGCCAATGGCCGACTCTTTGGGAGGTTTTATCCAGCATGAAAGCCTCCTTTCCATGGCTAATCATTACTTCCTAAACTCAAAATCACCTGAAATTAAGTCAATTCAAGATACCAAGTTCACATCATTGGAGAGTTTAGATATAAACATCGGGAACTTTCGTTATAAGATCTAATATTTTGAAGGCCCCGAAATTATTTCAGATTCAATCTAAATAAGACGTCACACTATGAAGCATTTATAATATACAATATTACTCTTAAAAAGTCAAGTGTCCTTTCAATTTGGTAGCGCAATCATTCTGTCAAGCAAATTGTGCAAAAATCAAACATTTATTTCGATAAATTAGATATAACCGCACCAGATTTATGATAAATCTTTGCCCGGTCGATAATATTAAAAGGAATCATTCTAATTATCCAAATGATAATTAGCGATTTCAATCCAAAATTTTAGGTGGAGGTTATTATGAACGAAGCTGCTTATGCCGCTGATTCAGGAATGGGGTTAGTCCTGTTTTTATGGGCTGCCCTTTATTTCTATTTCGCGTTTACGCAATTTAAAATTGCGCAGAAAGTCGGACATCAGTCCCCCTGGTGGGCCTGGGTTCCAATTCTCAATCTTTTCCAGCAGATTCAAATGGCTCGTAAAGAATGGTACTGGTTTTTATTCTGCTTGATACCGGTAGTCAATATATTTGCTATTGCTGCAATCTGGATGGAGATCGCCCGCAGTTGCCGTCAATCGGCCGTATGGGGAATTATGGCGATTGTTCCGTTTCT
Organism: Candidatus Zixiibacteriota bacterium; assembly: GCA_030591405.1. Lineage (GTDB taxonomy): Bacteria > Zixibacteria > MSB-5A5 > GN15 > PGXB01 > JAAERC01. Next base: position 9,863 of record JAUVBC010000023.1, on the reverse strand, counting down.
TAATTTTATTGCTTGGGGTTATCTAGCCTTCAGCGATGGCGTTGATGCACCGCCGGCACCGCCGGAACAGGCTCCGCGCGAGCATCAACCAGTCGGATAAATACGACACCTTTGGTATATATTTTTTAACCGCCGGAATTTTTATCACCCCGGCGGTTTTTTTTATTTAATTTCATTTTAATATTGACTCCCCGCAAAAGCAGTATTATAATAATCAAAATGATGCGGTGCTGTCTAACAAAGACAGAGAATAGGAAAGACGGTGCAAATCCGTCACAGCCCCGCTACTGTAATAGCTACTTTCCAGGCACAATGCCACTGGCTTAATAAAGCTGGGAAGGCGCCTGCGAAGGGTTTGATGCTTAAGTCAGTAGGCCTGCCGTATCCATATCGAACGGTTGTTGTCGTCAGCGAGGGCTGATTGGGACAAAATGGCTTCGCCGCCGGCAACAGGAGAAAGTTGCTATGTGGCGGTTTTTATATCAGCGAGTCGGAAAAGTTCTTCAAACAAACAGACGGTCTCTTAATTTAGCAGTATCAATTCTGTCTATTATGATATTCTGCTTTTCGACTGTTTTTGCTCAATCGAATCTTAGTCTCAACGGACAGGTAGTTGACAAAAACGATGGCACACTTATTCAAAATGCTCATATAGAGATTGACGGATTAGGCGTCGCTGTATCATCCGACAATAATGGAATATTTTCAATTGAGCATGTTCCACCCGGCTTGTACTCATTCAATATTTCGGCCGATGGTTATTTTGATACGTCTTTGGTTCGAATCGATATCGAATCGGATATAACGCGCTTTCTCAGGATCGAATTAACTCCAAAAATATACCAACTCAATAAAATTGTCGTTGAGGGCAAAAAACAAAATATCACAAGTGATCGTGTTACAATAATATCCCGAAACGAAATAATTCAAAGTAAAAGTAAAGAACTATCAGAAGTACTTGAATCAATCGAAGGGATTTCAATTCAAAAAACAGGTCCATCGGGCGAATCTCAGGTTAAAATCCGCGGTTCCAAACCGGGACATGTTTTGATTCTAATTGATGGTCAAAAAATAAATGGTTCAGGAAGCGGGTTGGCTGATTTGGGCGGGATACCAATCGAGATGATAGAACAAATTGAACTCTATAAAGGTGGGGCGTCTGCTGAATTTGGGCCGGATGCTTTGGCTGGTGCAATAAATATAATTACCCGTCCGGCTGGATTGTTTGAAGATATTTCATTTGAGGTCAAAAATGGGTGGGCAAATTGGGGAACCAAATCAACCGATCTGAATATTTCCAATCCAATTGCGGTCAAAAACTTCTCCAGCCGGTGGCATTATACGACAAAAAAATCGGATGGTGATTTTTATTTTTCATATTCGCCTGGCAATATAGGCGGAGCCGATACAACACATATTGGGACCAGAATCAACAACCACTCCAAATCGGATAATTTTTTTGTTTCGGGAATATATAAACCATCCGCCAAACTGTTTTTGAATTATTCAGGGCGATATTATGATGCATCCCGCGGAATACCGGATCGAGCCACTCGTCAAAATGAAACAGCAGGTTTCACCGACCAACGACGATTAATAACTACGGCCCTGAACTATAAATCATCGGAGAAACATCAACTCGAATTTGAACTGGGATACTCGCAATTTAAGCAGCATTTTCTTGATATCGATACCGCTAAAACGCTCAGATATGACAGCAAATTTGTAAACGATATATATTCTATCAAACATTATCAAAGTTACCGACTATTGCATGGGAACATAAGCCGATATTCATTGACCTACGGGCATGAATCATTGGATCATACCGATTCATTACGGCCGCAGTTAAGTATGGGGTATTCATCGCGGAATAATTTCTCTATCCAGACATCGGTTAATCAAAAGGTCAATTTGTCAGCATTAAAACTTATAGATATTTTGTCAGCCGATGCTACCATCAGATATGATTATTCATATACTGACAAGGATTCAACGTCATATCAGGATACAGTAAAATCAAACAGTACCGCAAAATTTTCGCCCAAGTTTGGTGTTGCGATTTCCAAAGGCGAAAAGGTATTGTTTATTTTAAGGGCCAGCTACGGAAAATCATTTCGGCTGCCGACCTTAAATGCATTGTTCTGGAAAGGTGATGCTCTCTCCAGTGGCAATCCCGGTTTGAAACCTGAAAAATCGGAGCATTCGGAAGCCGGGTTTGAATTTAAATGGATGAGCAATAGTATATCTCTTTCAAGCGGGATGACATATTTCCATTCGTCTATTAAAGACCTGGTTGTATGGTTGCCCAACTCGCAGGGGGTTTGGAGACCAATTAATCGGGCCAAAGCGCAAATAACAGGACATGAAGATTTTGTGCATATTAGTCTATTGAAAAATAAAATCAGACTATCATACCAGAATACTGTTACAGCTGCTCTGAATAAAACTCCTGGTAAAAACAGTTATGGAAAAAGATTAACCTTTTCCCCAGCGTATATAACAACTTTATCAGCGCGGCTGAATTTCTCACCTTTTTACCTGTCTTATTCAATCAGGATGGTTGATAAGGCGTACACTTTAGAAGCTAATACTCGGCCATACCCGTCATATCGACTTGATGATATCAATTTTGGTATGGATTACAACCTGTCGGATCACTGGCAGTTAAAACTAACGGCCAAAATAGAAAATTTACATGATTTTGATTATGTCCTTATGACACTTTATCCAATGCCCGGACGTCAATCAAGTCTGTTTGTTGGCCTTAACTACAACCTTAGAAAGGAAAACCAATGAAAATGAAAACATTTATAACCTGCCTAATGATTATTATATTGCCGATCTGTATTTATTCGGCCGACAAAATTGCCTACGTATTGAATTCTCTTAGCGAAACCGTATCAAAAATAAATATAACCACCGGCGCGGTGACTAGTAATATTGTGACTATCGGTTCTGATGTTTTTTCTTATCCAAATCAAATTGTTGTAAGAGACAGTCTCGCTTATGTTATCGCCTCCGGTACCGATGAGCTGCAGATAATAAATTTAAAAACCGAGACAACCGTAAATTATATCAATACCGGTGCCTTTTCAAATCCATACTGGATGGCTTTTTATGATTCCCAATATGTTTATGTTACCTTGATGCTAAAAAATAAGGTGGCCAAAATTGACATCTTGAGCGGGTTGATTGTTGACGAGATAGCAACCGGGGTCAGTCCGGCCGGGATAGCAATTTATGATCATAAGGCTTTTGTTGTTTGCAGTGGATACGATTTTGACACTTATACATTTAATCCAAGTGTACTGGCCATATATGATCTAAGTGATAACTCATTAATAGAAGCACTTGATGTTGGGCTTAATGCCCAATACGCCGCCGTCGATAATTTTGGCAATATTCATGTTGTTGCAACTGGCAACTATTACGATATCAACGGCGAAGTATATATTATCAATGGGGATTCCTATGAAATAATAAATAATTTTCCACTCGGTGGTTCGCCCGGTCTCATCAATATCGGGCCGGATAATGTTGCCTATATTGCCGCCGCCGGATGGTCCTATTCCGGATTTATTTTTTCATATAATACCCTTACCGGTCAGATCTATCATAACGCCAGTAACCCGATTGAGATTGACATGAACTGTATGGCGGCCGTGCCGTTTCAGGACAGTACCATCTTTTCTGCGAGTTTCAGTACCGATTATATAAATATTATCGATTCGGCCGGAAACAATCAGGCAAATTATGCGGTTGGTGACGGGCCGGTTCATCTTGATTTCAATTATATCCCCGGTGATGCCAATGGTGATTTTGATGTGAACATTTTGGATGTTGTTTATATTATTAACTGGAAATACAAGGGTGGTCCCCAAACTATCACTGCCCGCTGGAGAGCCGATGTTAACGCTGATTTAAGTTATAATATACTCGATGTTGTTTATTTGATCAATTTCAAATATAAAGGCGGGCCAGGGCCAAAAATCGGCGCAACCTGGTTGTATTAGAAATTTCGGTTCAGAATAAAAAACTTGCCTGTAAAACGTCTGTTTCCATATCTTAGTTAAAACCTTAACTAAATATGGAACGGACTGGTGCCGCAAAGCACAATTACAAAACCGATTAAAGCCGAAATGAACAATCAGGATAAAATCGCAACCAGAATTCGGGAGATTACCGGCTGGAAATATTCCCCGCGAGTAGAAATAATTACTGACACCACCGAATGGGACAGAATAATCCGTGGAAATGTTATTCGCCTGAACAATCATGACTTTGTTGTTGCCGGCAATGAATATGAAAAACGGTTCGGTATCAGTGATCAGCCGAAGTACTGGGTGTTTGACGTTTATGATCTGGAAACCGGCGAACAGAAAATTATCAAAACGGTGTTTCACGAAGAATTTAACGTCCATATCGGTATGTTTAAAATTCATTGTTTCCGCAGTCCGGAAAAGGAAGGTGAGGTCCTTGATCTGGTTCGTGACGATTTACGCTTCATGCAAGGCAAAACGAAGCTGGATGACAAAAATAACGCGATCCGAATTATCGATTATATTAAGGGCGACTCATTTTTTAATTATGTGGTTGGGATTAAGAAGGATCATCGGAAATACTTCGAACATGATCTACCCTGCATATTATGGAAACTGACTGACTGTATCGAAGCGATCCAGTTTTTGCACCATAATAATACTTGTCACGGCGATATCCGCAACGATCATATTCTCATTGACGCTGAGACCGGTAAGTATCGCTGGATCGATTTTGACCTCAACCAGTATGTTTCTGATTTTGATATCTGGAGCATCGGCAATATTATTAATTATGCCGTTGGCAAAGGAATAACCGGCTTCAAAAATGTTATGCGGGATAGCGAGGTCTCCGATGAAATTAAAAACAGCCTCGTCTCAAGCGATGCCGCCGCTTTTTATGAGTATCGTATTATGAATTTGAAAAAGCTGTTTCCCTATATTCCTCCCAGGCTTAATGATATGTTATTGCACTTTACAATCAAGCCGAAAGCGTACTATGAGACGATGGATCAGCTTCTTGAGGATTATTACCAGATGCTGAAAGAGGAGTTTCCTCAGGGACGGCCATAACAGAATGAATATTATGTTGATGATATATATCAGTCCATTTGCTGGAGTTTTGAGATGAAAACCGTGATCATTGGCGGTGGTAAGGGATGCCGGGCAATTATCGACCTGGCGCGCGGTTCGTTTCTTAAGGAATTGACCCTTGACGTTATCTGTGTGGTTGATATTGATCCGAATGCCAGGGGAATGATCTATGCCCGCGAGAAAGGCATCAAGACCAGCACTGATATGTATATCACAATCCTAAAAACTTATGAGATAGAACTTATAATCGAATTGACCGGCAATGATAATGTTCTCCGAGAAATTCAGGGGATGATGAAGCCGGGCACCAAATTGATTGATCATACTTTTGCCCATATTTTCTGGGACCTGGTAAATGCTCGGCAAGAACAGAAAAATCAGGTGCGGGAGATAGAAGCGGCTGAGCGGAGGTTTAAAAGTTTTATCGACTCTGCCGATGATTGGATTTCAATAAAAGATAACAATGGAAAATATGTAATTGTAAATCCGGTCGTGGCTAATGCTTTTCATCACAAAGTTGGAGATTTTATCGGGAAAACAGCCGATGAGGTCCTGCCACCTGATCTGGCACGAATGATTAAGATGCATGATCGGCAGGTAACCGAAACTAAACGGCATCTTGGCTGGGACGAGATTGTTCTTATCGATGGTGTCGAACATCATTTTCAGGCCAAACGTTTTCCGCTGACCGATCATGAAGGTTCGGTGACCGGGACATGCACCATCATGCGCGATGTCAGCTCCGAAAAAGATCTCCAAGATCAATTAGTACAGGCTGGCAAATTAGCGGCGGTCGGCCAGCTCGCCGCCGGTGTCGCTCATGAAATCAACAATCCGCTAACCGGTATTTTGGCCCTTGCCGAGGATATGAAAGATGATTTATCTTATGATGACCCACATTTTGAGGATGTCAATGTCATTATCAGAGAAACTTTGCGCTGCCGCGATATAGTCAGAAACCTGCTCGATTTTGCCCGTCAGGAAGCACCCAAACTTGATAATGTCGAACCGAATGAAATAATCAATCAGGCGATGTCGCTTATTGAAAAACTTCCGCAATTTAGAAATATTAATATCCAGAAAAATATTAATAACGACATCCCTCATATTTTGGGCGATCTCCAGCAGCTTCAACAGGTGATTCTGAATCTGATGCTGAATGCGGCCGAGGCGATGCAAGGTCGGGGACCAATTATGTTAACCACCGAATATGACCGGCGGCATGACCGTTGTGTCATCCTGGTTGAAGATGACGGCCCCGGTATTCCTGAAAATCTGGTCGATAAAATTTTTGAGCCGTTTTTCTCAACCAAAGGTACTAATGGATTGGGACTGGCGGTCAGCTGGGGAATTGTCGAACGGCATCATGGGACCATCGAGATCGATATGGCTGCCAATGGCGGAGCGATTTTCAGGGTTCTTCTCCCCGCAACATATACGAAAAAGAAAAAATGAGTTAAAAATGACAAATAATATTAGTTTGTACTATAATATTTTCTTATGGAGATAAATTATGAGTCAAAAAATAAATATATTGGTTGTCGATGATGAACAGATAATTCTCGACAGTATTCGAAAATTATTACGAAAAGAAGATTACAAGATTTTCACCGTATCCTCGGTTAATGATGGCCTTGAAAAAATAAAAAATACTGATATTAATATTGTGCTGACCGACTTGATGATGCCTGATATTGACGGTTTGGAATTTATGCAGATGATTAAAAAAGATAACCCAAAGATCCCAGTCATCATGATAACCGGTTTTGCAACTATCAATACCGCTTTGCAGGCAACCCAAATGGGTGCGTTTGATTATATCGCCAAACCATTTTCTAAAAAAGAACTTCTCGGTGTACTCAAGCGGGCCACCGAACTTGTGCGGGGATCTAATGAAGAGGCTGATTTCGGTGATGGTCAAACCCCAATGGCAACCGATACTATCAAGGCGATCGGCGATAATTCCTGGATGATGCTTGAAAAAAGCGGCTGCATTCGGCTTGGCGTTGAACGTTCATTTTTGCGACCGATCGGGAATATTCAGTCGATCTATCTTCCGGCCAAAGGTGATGTACTTCGTCAGGGTGGCGCCTATCTGCAAGTTTTTTCGGCTGATATGCGAGCGCATACGATCTTATCGCCGTTTTCAGGAACCGTTGCCGAAGTTAATCAAAAAGTTCTCGATGACCCCAACTCGGCACTACAGGATCCATATGGTGAAGGCTGGCTGGTATGCGTGACGCCATCCCGCTTCGAAGCCGAACGAGAGTTACTGGGATTGTAAATAGAGTAGGTCGGGTTCCGAATGAAGTGAAACAAAATGAGAAACCCGACAATGTTATAGATCCAATATTGTGTCGGGTTTTTCGCTCGTCTTTGTCTCGCTCAGAACCCGACTTACTTCTACTTCTATTTCCCGCCAGTCGCAAAAGACCAATATGCATCAGCGGCGACTTTTGCCTCTTCCCACCAGTCAGGAGGGGATATTTGCGGTGGAGGATAGGTTGGGCCCCAATCTCCAATATATTCAATATCACCCGATTGCATCTTAAAATAATAATAATGACTAACTGCACAACCTGACGGGCAATCGCCCCAGGCATTTCTAACAAGAAAAGTTAAATTGCCGGTGCTATCTATCCAAGGATAGGTGCAAGACCAATCACCTGGTGCACCACCTGCGCTTGCCCAAATTACACCCGGCATTTTTTCATACATATCGGCTATTAAATAAGTATTTAACCGCCCCTCATATTTTATATAAACGTAAAAAGGTCCCCAAGAGCTTGAAACAGTATCAAGACTGGTGCAATTATAGAAATTATTTAATGAATCCCAAACTTTATAGTCACCCGCTCGAATTGCTATTACAGCTGAATCCGACATCCCCATTGTAAAGCCATTTGGGCTGAATGCTAAACGAAATGGAATATTTACATAAGAAATTGAGTCCGAAAACTTCTCCCTCAAACGAGTAAATCCGTCCAACACCTTTTCATACAAATCCTGAGGCGCAACAATCTCACTCGAAATATACAAAGCACCCTCTTCGGCTTCGGCATTCTCTCTCGGTGTTAAATCAAGTGGATCAATTTCTTCGTCAGGCGGATTATATCCTGGATCAGGTTCAGTCGAATGACGCTTTTCACAAGCAACTGCTAATAAGACAATCAGTATTAGCAAAACAACAGATACATAATTAAATTTTTTCATAAAATTTTCCTCCTCCTCTTATTTTTAAAGACGGGTGGAAATGATTATTGTGCAATACTGATTATATATAGGCAAGATAACAAATTTATCAATCAGGGCAAGGCTTCATTTATTCAAAAGCTGGACAAGTTGTTCATATATTTTAATATCCCAAAACCGGTTGGCGGCTCCACTGGTTGATGGTGCCACAAACAGTTTCGTTTTGCCAATGACATCCTTTTGAAGACCGTAATCCGCTTTATGACCGAGATACTCCTGCGCCGCCCTTTTGCCGTTGAAACATAATATTTTTGGATTGAACTTTTCTATTCTTTCGGTAAGCTCTTCCCTGCTTTTCTTTTTGAAATCAATTTCATGATCCATTCCTGATTGCTTTTTTACCAGATCAGTCAATCCGATTTTGTATTTATGTAACTTCTCAAATTCAGATGGCAAAAGCAATTTGTCGGTTAGTCCGATTTCAAACAACGTCTTCCAGAATTTATTACCCGGTCCGGCATAGTACTGTTTTTTTTGAGCCGAAACGGTGCCTGCCGCTGTCCCGCAAAAGACGACTTTCTGGTTTCTTCGAAGCAAATCGCTTAATTTATCAGTCATTTTAATTCTCTTTCTCCCTGCCGATATTTTATTAGTTTGAATAAATTTGTACAAAAACGAATAAAATTCTTCGCTGCAATCGGTCATCGGGCAGTGACCTATCCCATCAAAAGCCTTAGTTTCTAAATTATTCAGTTTCAAAAACTCGATACTCTCTTTGGACAGACTTTCGGTTCCATAACAAAACACACTCGGAATAGAAAGCTCAGAATAGATTTTGCCGATCTCGCTTTTGAATTTTCCATCCATATTATTATTACGTTCAACCAATTCAATCGCATTTTCAAGTAATGCCTCCGGTCGACAAAAAGAGAGCGATGCAAAATAAATCCGGCCCGACCGAAGATGCCCCAGGCTGTCAAATACTACTTTTTTCTTCAAACCAGATTCAAACCATTTATCAAATAGGCCCCTTTTATTGGCATTAACCGCCGCTTTTGAAATAGTCAGGTCAAACTGCGTTATATCGCCTTCGATATTAACATACTTTTTGATGACACCAGTTTTATCAGACTGACATAAAAGCGTCGTTAGATCGCCGCCCATCGAATGCCCGACCACAATGAGATTCTCTAATTTCAGTTTTTTGATAAGTGTCCAAAGGCGCTTGACATGCAGGTCATAGCTGTATCGTTTATTATCAGCAGCGCCGGAACTGCGGCCATACCCAATAAAATCAGGGACAATAAGATTGTAGTCATCAAACCTCTTATCGTTAAAAGCATCTTCAAAACTTAAACCGGAATCACCCAATCCATGTACAAACAGAAGTGATTTCCGGTTTGGTTTAATATCATTGTGCCGATAGTACAAATATTCATCGCCGATTTTCAAATAAGATTCTTTCATATTATACTAACCTAATTTTTCATCCGGTAATTTATCCAAAACCTGCTGCATATTTTTACGATACCGATC
>JAUVBC010000276.1 GCA_030591405.1 Candidatus Zixiibacteriota bacterium | reverse complement strand
GATGCCAATAATTGATGCTTGTCGGTTTCGATATTCAAAAGATATAAATCATTGGTGATATTGCTGCTCATATGATAAATTATCATATACTGGCCGTCATGTGATATATCGCCAGTGGCATTATTACCTTCCATATCAAATAACAGGGATTCCTTTTTGGTCTCAAAATCATAGTAATAGATCTTAAAATCTTTTAGGTTTTCCGCATTGCTGCGATAATAAATTCCTTTGCCATCTTTTTGCCAGAAAACCGAGGCATATTTTACATCGGGTCTTTTGGTGACAGCCGATGTTTGACCGGTTTTGGTATTTACCAGATATAACTGCGTTTGCTCATCACCGCCGGCAGATGCCCCGATGATTGCTTTCGTCCCATCGGGAGAAATTTTGTACCACTCAACCCCATCCTCAAAAGCGGTTAGCTGATATGGCCAGCCAGTTTCATTAATCCGATATATCTGCACTGTTCCGGTCGAACGACCAAGGAAAAATATAACATTTGATTTGTTTTCATATTGTGGTTTGATATTTCTTCCGATTTTAAGAAAATCTCCAATATCGGGAATACTGCTTTCCGATTTTACAGTTGATGAATAAAACAGCAGCAAAACCGGACAAAGAACAGTGAAAACCAAAATGTATTTTGTAACAAAATTCATGATAAATTTGCGAATCATATTAATACTCCGTTATAACTACTACTTTTACACAAAATATATATCAAAAGATTTAAAAAAATGATAGGTAAAATTAAGAATAAAAAAACCGGCCATCTGACCGGTTTTTTTATTTATGGCTCAATAAGATCATAGATCTTCTTCGCCTATTAATCTGACAACCGGCGCAAAGCGACTTGATGATTTAAAATCGGCCAATTCACTCGATCCGGCAACATCTTTAAACTTGGCGTATGCTTTTTTCATCTGCTTGATATTATCTCTGGCAAGATAATTTAGCATAAGATAGTGATATAGTTGTGGATTGGAATCATTAAGATTTTTGGCTTTTTTGAGATATTTCTCGGCATTTTTATTATCACCTAATTTGAATTCAGCGACTCCGGCGCCAAATTGAGCCGGGTAAAAATGATTATCAATTTCAATGGCGCGGGTATAATCTATCAGTGCAGAACGATACTCGCCTTTGTCCATTCGGGAACCGGCTCGTCCCACCAATGCGGTCGTATTATCTTTGGAATATTTTAAGGCTGATGTGAATTGGCTGATCGCCAACCCATTCTGGTTTTTAAAACTGTAAATTTCACCAAGCCTTATGTAATCGGCCGCAGCCTTGTCATTATTACCTGTAGAAACGTACGCTTGTGCTCTTTTATTATAGGCGTCGACATGATTTGGCGATAACTCAATAGCTTTTGTAAATTCGCCGATGGCAGATTGATATTTTTCGGCGACAAAAGCGTCGTTACCAAGATCGAAATAATCATTGGCTGTTAATGTTTCATTGGAATCGATTGCTTTGCGGGATAGATTTGCCTTTACGGTTATGGTCTTGTTTTTTGAAACAGTTACAATTTCAGTATATTCTGTATAACCCGGTTTCGAGATCTGGATTTTACGTTTGCCTGTCTTTATCTTGGAAAATGTGTTGTTGCCGGCACCAAGAGTTTTGCCATCAACAACAAATTTAGCATTTTCAATATTAGCATCGAGTTTTATTTTACCATAACTTGAAGATGATTTTTTCTTGGATGTCGATTTATTTTGACTGGTGGTTGTATTATTTTGGGCGGTTTTGGTAGAGGATGAGGCAGGTTTCTGTGTTTCTATTTTTTGATTAGAACTGAGTTCAAAAGATTCTTCAATCAGATCATAATCACCAAAGCTTCTCATCGTAAAGGAACCGGCGGTGATGGTAATGTTGTCTTTGCCCTCCAAGTCATCGCCAAGTTTGTAAATAACTTCATAAGAGCCAGTCGGGACATCGTCAAAACGGAAGAACCCAAGTGCATTTGAGGTAACAGATTTATCAAGTTCAGGAATATAGATTCCGGCTCCGCCCAAATATGGCTGCCTATCTTCATCAAGGACGATTCCTACGATCTGTCCCTGACCCGGAAGCGCCGGACCGATAATTTGTGAGCCTATAACTATTGAAAGTAATACAAACATAGCAGCGATACTTATCATCTTAACCTTTTTACTGATCCGATAGGGTTTGAGACGATATGGCTTATCTTTGTAAGTTATCTCTTCGTTTTCGTGAAGGAATGGCATTCCGGCCAATTGAATTATATTTTTATAAAAATAGGCTATTCCTCTCACCCGAGATGATTTGGTGATTTTGGATTCGGAAATTTTAGGCTCATTGCGTTTTGAGTTATTTAAATTTGCGGCCATTGGTGCTATCGGTTTGATCAGCTGAGATTTATTTTCTCTTTCCGGTTTCATCTCTGAACGCTTTTTTGAAAATTCGTTAGCCGATGGGATTTTATCCTTTGATCCCGGCGTGTCTTTATTTTGAGAGGAAATATCTTTGGCATTTTTGGCCGGAGTTCCCCAATCAACCTTAAATGGTTCCGGTTTTTCTACTTTCTCCGATTTAACCGGGGAAGGGGTTTGAGGTTTTTGCGATTCGAAATTATTGATCGGCAGTTTGTCAGTCGGTATTTCGCATTCGGCTGATACCTCGATCTGATCGTCGCCCAGTAAATTAGCATTATCCTCGATCTCCAGACATTCCTCGTCCGACTTTTTATCATTAACTGGGCGATTATTTCCAAATAGCTGCGGGGCATCTGTCTGGGCTGCTTCGGTTACTTCAAATTCAAGATCGTCATCGATATCAGAATTATTGGCGGTGGAAATATTTGCTTTTCCTGCCAGAGGGGCGCCGCATTTATTGCAGAATTGGGCGTCATCTGATTTATTCTCGGTTTTGCATTCCGGACATATTTTCAAAACTGACTCCAAAAATAGTATTATTTATTTAATCATATTATCGGTTTCAAACGTCGTTACTTTAGAAAGTGTAAATATGGCAAGAGGATATAAGGAGGTTTTGGACGGGGAAATTTGCAATAAAGCTCTTGACAGCGGGAAGAGGATAAAGTATAATCTTTTGATATATTAAACATGCAAGTCGCAGGAGGATAATTAGATATGAATAGGCGTTTTAACCGCTTGATACTCACCATCTTAACCGCCGTTATGTTAATTTCTGTGTTTGGCTGTACTCAGCCTGATGATGTTCTGGCACCGGTTTCGACAACCAGAATTATTTTGGAACCAGAAAGATTGCCAGCGTTGCCGGACAGCCTTTATTATCATATTTGGGTTATTGATACTGCCCAGTTGGCCTATTCGGTTGGAAGTTTCTATTGGAACGACACTGAGTATAAATTTTATGATCTTGACAGTAACGTGATAGATTCCATCTGGACAGTTAATTACGATATTCTTGATCCATTTTATAGATTCATCGGTGTCAGTGTCGAAAATATAGGTAATTCTCCGGCAGGGACTGTTTTGCCGCAATCCTCAATCGGACCGATCATGCTTCAGGATACATTATATTCAGACGAAGACCGGCTGATGAAGATGGTTTTCCCGCTTGATCTGTGGCTCGGTTATGGTTTCTTTGCAATTGAGACACCATCAGATTCCGGTTCTC
>JAUVBC010000133.1 GCA_030591405.1 Candidatus Zixiibacteriota bacterium | reverse complement strand
GAACTTTTTGTTCTTTAATTGTCATATGTTAGCTCATTCAACTTTCTTATCTCATTTTTGGTTCGTTTGATATAATCATTTATCTCAACATTACCGGGATTTAGATTTACCGCTTTTTCCCAAACGGTTATCGCCTCGGAAAGTTGATTTTGTCCATATAGCTCGATACCGACATATTTATAAGCCTTGATCAGATACTCACGGACCGATTGATAATCCGGCGCCAGTCGCTCAACTTTTTCCCAATACAAAACGGCTTGTGATAAATCACCCTTTTCAAAATACTTGCGGGCTGTCTCATACGACGATTCAACTTCCTTAAGCAAATCGGCACTAAGCGGTTCGGCAGCCACAACCACTTCCCGCTCCTTTTTGCCAAAGACTTCTTCAATCCTGGATTTCATCCGACCACGTAACTCAAGACACCATTTATGACCGGGGAAATAGGTCAATGCGGAATCAATTGCCGAAAGTGCAACATCATAATTATTAGAGTTGTACGCATCGGATGCCATTTCTCGGCAGTATTCAAATTCGACCTTTTTGTTGGCCAGTTGAATTCGTTTATCATCGGGAGCAAATTGTAGCAATGATTTCATTATCACTCTTGCCTGTCTGACTTGGCCGTACCCAATTAGCGAATCAATTGCCAGCAGTTCTTCCATAATTATTTCTTCGCTTGATGCAATCGATTCAAGAGCCAATTTGGATTTACTTAGATATTCATTGGCATCATCAGAAATCGGATTTATTAATAGAGCCTGATTGGCAAAATAGCCGACTGCAAGATAGTCCTTTGATTCCATCTTGATTCTGGCCGAATCTAAATACTGTTTCAATAATCGTTTATTGTTTGAATTAGTCAGATGCTTGCTTACATCGTGTAACAGCTGATAAATTTCGGTTGTATCAATATCGTTGTTTCTCGCCAGAAAGAGAGCTTTATCAAAACTTTGTTCGGCCTCAATTAGAGTTCCCTTATCATAATATTTTTTGCCCTTTTTGATTAGCTCCTCAATCATTTCCTTGTTTTGCGAGACCAGACGATCTACCATCATAGAATTAAAATTGGTTTCTCTTAATTGCGCTCTTAAATTTCGTTTCTCACTCACTGATTGACCAAAATAAGAAGTAATACTAAACAGATGTAAACTGCCAAGATCACGATTAACCAGAGCATAATCAAAGGAGAGCATTTTATATTTGATTCCGCCACCGACCGAAAGCTTGCTATCTCTGAGCCCGCCACGTAGATGGAACAAACCATTAAAACTGTATTCAAGCCCGGCTGAATACTTAGGGTCAACAAAATCTATCTTGGTCAACCTTACCGAGACTGATAAAATATTGTTCCACTTAATAATCGGTTTGATCTTTACGGTAGCACCAAGATCAAAAGCGTAAGGATCGTTGATCTTCTCCCCGGCCAGATCTGTACTTGGCCTGATTAAATTCCTGCCATTAACAGCCAGAGCGATCTCTCTAATGCGCTTATTATTTATAATAAAGCTGCGTCCTAATGAAATATTTATCCCGGGTGATGAGGTTGCACTATAATTATCAAGAGAATGATTCTCCATCATCATTGACAAACCGACATCAAATCCGGAAAACTGTCTGGCATAGGCGAAATAAAAGGCAAGTCGATTATCATCAAAAGTATTTTGGAGTATATTATTTTCATCACGCTTTTCTATTCCATCAATACCAAGGCGAAAGACTCCTACTCCGAAACATCCCCAATCAAGAGTCGGGACCGCCAACCCAAAATATTGATAAGCAACATCCGAATCGTACAAACGAGTGTGGAATCCAGATATTGTCAGCTTCTCAGCACCGAGTAATCGTGACGCGTTCCAATATGGTGCGGTGGCAGCATCGCTGATTGCCAGACCTGCCCCACCCATAGCAATATCTCTCGCTCCGGCTCCAAAACTAAAGGGCGAATTGGTTCCGCCGTCATTAGCCGCACCGATCGGGACTGCCAGAATAACCGGAATAATCACTGCCAATATATGTTTCAAAAACCGTCTCATCGAACTATTGATACTTTCCTTCTAAAAACTTCGCTACCACCCGTAACATATCTCGCCGTTATTCGGCAATAATAGGTCCCCGGCTGAACGGCAAAACCATTATCATTATGACCACGCCAAACATCTTGTTGTTGTGAACCGGCCGAACGGAAAGAATTATCGGCCACCTGCCTGACCTCTTCGCCAGTTATCGTAAATAACTCTATATCAATAAATGCATCTTCCGGCAGCACGTATCCAATTATTGTATATTCACCAACTCCCGGATTAAACGGGTTGGGATAATTGGTAAATGAGCTTTCCAAACTCGCTGCCGTCAATGAAATTTCCGCTGATCTTAATGGATATGTCCCGCCCGCCAGTTTCGGACTGATTGCTGTCGCCAGATTTTTATCTAATAGATCCAAAAATGTTGAATCGGAAAACTGTATCAAATAATTTCCCAAAGCTACCTGATCTTGGATATCACATAACAGAGTTATCTCGGTGTTGTACCCTCTCACAATATCATATCCGCCGCTTAATGACAGAATCAGACTATCAGATGATATATCTGCAGTACTGCTTATAGTTTGGCCATTGATTTGAATATAAATATCTGAGAATATTTGATTGCTGTCCACCAGTAATAAACCATCTGAAGTATGCTTATAAATCTGACCCGCCAATCCAGAGAAAACCAGATCTCCCAATGGGAAGATACTTTCATATCGAATCTCTCCCTGAAATATCGGCAATCCTGTTTGCCCGGGATAGGCCAGTTGGGTCGGCAACGTTTGTATTGCCAAGGTCGGCTGATCGGCCGGTAGAAATATCCTGCTTGCCGAAGATACATATGGGAAACTGTTATTGCATTCAGGTTCCATATCTAAACCAAGATACTGACTGGTATCGGTGGCATCCTGCAGTACAATTGAATTTTCGGCGATCACCACGCATTTGAAATGATCATACAAGACATCGGTTTCAATATCAGCAACCAACTCAATTGAAATACTTTCACCGGGGTTCATCATTAAACCGTTTGCGCCAATTATAAACACTGCGCCACTGCCATAGGCATAAGCTGCTGACTGATACACAACCGGATTTCCGGCAATTCTATAGCCGACTTCGTCAAACAAATTATCGGCATTCAAAATATTTCCGAGAGAGTCCTGAATTGACATGAATATTCGATTTATTTTTACCGATGAATACTCACCACCGACCGCATAATTAAGTGAAAAACCAAATAAATCAAGCGAATCTCTACCGGCCGCTATTGTTGACGGCAACAGGTCTGCCATACAAAATTCAGGTTCAACTGCCGACTGTTTTAAACTGGCCGAACCTGATTGAATAGGAAATATCGTTGCGGTAGATAATGTGAAAGCTGTATCGGTAATTATATCCAGAATTGAACCTGAGCTAAGATCTCTAACTGTAAAAGCGGTACTATCAGTGATCACCAATCTAAAGTTAGAACTTGCAGAAGACTCCTTAATTGAGACCTGTACAAATACGGTATCGACTTCTTGTGAACCAAGTGTCAATGGAGAGTTAAGCCGTAAATCAATTTGTGCTGTTCCCGATTCCAAATTGCTATTTTCGGCTATAATAAATCCCTGTCTGACCAATCTGACCTTATCAAACAGATCGGCGGCAACAATAGAGTCGCCCAAAGCATCAGTAAGCGATAATGACATATCGGTCAACTGGATTTGAGAGCTGCCTGCCGCTCCCGGATGTCTCAGTCTTAACCGCAGGGCATCAACATTATCCTGACCATAGTTAGCATAACTGTTTAAAACATCAACGTATGAAATAACCATAGAACTGGAACGATCATCAATATTGCAGGATGAGGTCTTAAGCGGAAAAGTAATATTATTGGCTATTGGCACCGCCAAACCAGTATTGACATCAGTTGGTGAAATGGAACTGGAATTCTCTATGGATAAAACAAAATCATCGGCTGTCGCCAGACTATCGATATCAACCAGAATTGATATAAATTGTTCTTCCCCCGGCGCAATTACCAAAGGCTGATTAAAAATGAAAGTGAGGATTGAATCGGCCGGGATCGTTTCCATGATAGATAAATTTGAGTAGCCTGATGACAAAACTACTCGTGAAAACAGATCATTGGCCGGAAGGCCAAGACCATTACTATTTTCTATCCTGACCCGGATTTGATTCATTTCAATAGATGCAAATTCGGAAGATAAATCAGGATGATCAAATCTCAGACTGAATGGGAAAATATTATCTTGCCCTCTGGTCACCGCTGTTGGAATTGAATTGATCATTTTCACCGCAACTTCAGTTGGCGATGACTGGATAGTAATTGATTTAGTCTGAATAACTGCCGACGAATCGGGAAGATTAGGCGCCACCGCCCGTAATTGCCAGGAGATATCTCCCGGTTGATCTGCCGTATAATAAAATGATAGCGATGTTGATTCCCCGGCATCCAAATTTATAGTTTGATAAAAACTACTATCAAGTGTGACAAGTGCCGGATTATCGATATTAACAACTTCGGCAACTAAACTATCAATTGGAATTGCAGATATATTGGTCGCATTGATTTCGACATGAATACTTTGTCCCACCGAATAAGTATCACTAAGCTGTGACGGAACAATTCTTATTCCTGAACTTGATATAATAAAGACACCAGTACCAACCAGCGCCGTGTCAATCGGTCCGTCGTTGTCTGATACGTACAAACATCCGTTTAATGGTAATTCAGCCTGAAATGAAACATTGGGAATCGCCGATGCCGCTATATCAGCCAAAACGAACAACGAAGGTATCGTATTACTTACTTCCAGTCCTAAAGAATTTATAATCCAATTACCGCTTTGATAGGCAAAGGAACTTAATAATGAATCTGTTTCCTGCCAGATATCATCACCATTACTGTCAAGCCATAGGACCAATTGCGAGATATCATTATTATCAGCATCTTCCAGATTCCTGATAATAATTGAATTTAGAGTATCAATCTGATTTCCATTAAATGCCGGTTTGAAAGTAAAAAATGTTATTGAAGTGTCTCCCGGGCTAAGAGTCCGTGGCGAAACATTAACAATATCATATTGATCTTTTATAGAACCATCTACAATCAAAAATCCGCTGCTGACTAATGGAAGATCACCATTAATATTTACCGATTGTGAAAAAGTCAAATCGGAAGGGCCGTCAACTGCAAGTGCTAAACTATCCGAATCAATTAACTCCTTTGGCAAATCGGCAACAACAAAGAAATACGAGAGAGATTCAGCCGGTAATGCTAAATTCAGACCGCTCATAAAAAGCTGGCCATTGGCAAAATGACCGGCAGCCACCAGTGAATCATCATCGAACAGTCTGTTTTTATCATCATCGAAATACAAAGACAATTGCCCAAATTCATAATCTGTATAAGATAAATCAGCTATTGTGCGTGATTTGTTTGTTAACTTCAATCCGGACAAAGTCTGACTTTGATCTACATAACCGTTATAAAGAGCAAAGGTCAAAACGCTGTTATTTTGGCTTTCAGGTCTGACTGGAGACGATGCAATCGGAATGGAGATAACTGTAATTCGATTCGATGGAAATACCAAAGTCTCAACTGGGTTTTCTGCAATATTATCATCTGGTCCTGTCATACCTGATAGATACTCCACACCCTTCACTGGAATAGCAAGCTGAATTGTCCCGGCTTCAAATTGGGTTCCGGCAATATCACATGTCACAAGAAATCGAGCGCCACCATCTGCCACCGTATAGGACAAATCGGAAATTTCCCATAAATCAGATTTTGAAGAAAATTCACCGAGCAGTGAATCGTCAACTGTAAATCCGTCATCACCGACATCCACCCACAATTTGGCTGTTAATATATCATCAGCAATATTAAGCGAACCATTATTAACTATTTTAATTTTATAAAGTTCATCCTCTGAATAGCCGTTTGGTGGCAGCGTGAAATCTAAAGCCAATCAATTAATCTGACCTCCAAAAAATGTCCCTTCATCAACTGCCATGACTGAAACCTGCGAGGACTGAAATGCATCAATTACAAAATCTTCGGCATTTGTCACAGGAAAAACGGCATCATATTCAACTATTTCGGTAAAAAACAGATCGTTGCCTGCGGCAAAACCGAGATTGATCAAATTGCCATTTTTGCAGTTGTTGTCATTTAACCAAACGATTGCAGTCAATTCCAACAGTTCGCCATTTACAGGAAGTAATAAATTTTCGAATATCAACATTCCCGATCCATCTAAAATCGAGGCTGTACTTAGTAGTGAGTCATTTGCTCCAATTATCTGATAATCGTTATCGCGCTTCATATAAATCGAAATACTATCAACCT
>JAUVBC010000145.1 GCA_030591405.1 Candidatus Zixiibacteriota bacterium | reverse complement strand
TCCCGGCTATGGCGTCGTTGGTGCTGCCAAGGCTGCACTGGAATCGGTAACAAGAGGTTTGGCTTTCGAGCTGGGACCTAAAGGAATTGTTGTCAATGGTGTCTTAGCCGGATTGGCCAATACAAAATCGGCGCGATCTATCCCGGGTGCCGTTGATGTCATGGATCATGCAAAATTTCATACTCCTTTGGGACGCATAGTAGAACCGGAAGATATCGCCAAAGTAGTTGTTTTCCTGGCATCGGAACAGGCTGATATGATTTGCGGCCACTTTGTTACAGTCGATGGCGGTCGTAACATTGTCGGATAATCGATAATTATTAATTTTAAAAGTTGCCGTCTGACTAACAACCTGACAGAGTAAAATATCCAACCTCCCAATCGGGAGGTTTTTTTAATGAATAATTATAATTTTAAATAAAGCCTATTTACCGAACCGACCGATTTTGGTTTTGTGACCATAACGTTTGGTGGTACAACTTATTATATCTTCGACACCCGCTCGAAAATATTGGGACTTGCAGATTCTAAATTAAATTATAATATTGTTGCTTAATTATGGCTATTCGTGATAAAATATCAAAAGTTAGTCTCTATATATTTATCTGTTTGGCTTTTTTGTTTTTTCAATCTGCTGCACGAACAGCCTATAATAAAGATGAAAATATATTTCAGTTGCATAAGATAAATATTAATGAACCTTATGTTGATATTGGCGTGCATCGTGTCGGTAAATTGGGACTGACTGTTATCAATACCGGAAATATCGGTACCGCCTGGACTTCGATGCTGGATCCCCGTGACCCGTCACGTATTGCTCCCTCGGCTATATATCCTTATCCCGGTAATAACAAATATTTATATACCGGTACAATCTGGATCGGCGCGGTTGTCGGGCGAGATACCCTTGTTTCAGTCGGCTCCGATGGCTGGTTTTACGTTAACGAAATGTGGCCCAATCCTTATCCAAACGGTGAGGTCCAATTTCGGTCGATAACAAATCCCGATGATTTCGATGCTGTTTCTGAAGAAGATTTTATAATGATCTATACCGACACCGTAACCAATCCGGCTTTGGTTGCCGTTGATCCCACCGATGCTCGTCCCCATATCCCTCTTAACATTGAAATAAACCAGCGCAGTTATGCCTGGAGTTATGCATATGCCGAAGATTTTGTACTGTTTGATATGTCGATAAAAAATATTGGCAACCGAGTCCTTAACAAAGTCTATATGAGTCTTTATGTTGATGCCGATGTTAGCAAGGTCGGCAGTTTCGATGAATTCACCGATGATATCAGTGGTTTTAGAAAAGCTATCAATTCTCCTTTTGGATGCGATTGGGTTGATACAATAAATATCGCATGGATCGCTGACAATAACGGACGTAACGATAACGACAGCGAAGATGATTGTCCCTTTAGCGCCGGGAATTACACCGGCATCAATGGAATGCGAGTGATTCGAACCCCGTCCGATTCGCTAAAATATTCTTTTAATTGGTGGATATCAAACGGCAATGCTTTGCTCGATTTTGGTCCCAGAAAGAAAGGCAGCGAAGAAAATCCGTTTAGGGATTTTGGAGGTTTTCTGGGGACACCGGTCGGTGATAGAAATAAATATTATATCATGAGTCACGAAGAGTTCGACTACGATCAACTGTTTAGCGCCAAAGATAATACCAGTGATGGCTGGCTGGAGCGTGGTGCCGATGCCTTCGATTTTGCCGATGGTTATGACACCCGTTTCCTGCTTTCATTTGGTCCTTTTGATATCTCCCCCGGCGAAGTTTTGCCGTTGACCTACGCCTATGTTGCCGGGGAAAATTTCCATAAAGATTGTCTGGCTTATGAAAATATTTTTAACCCATCATTACCGGAAGAGTACTATAATAGTTTTAGTTTTGACGACATCGGTCTGAACTCTATCTGGGCCGGAATGATTTATGATAACCCGGGGGTTGATACCGACGGCGATGGTTATCGTGGGAAGTATCGGGTTTGCATCGAATCTACATTTGTAGATAATAACTGGTTATACAATTTTGATACTGTCTATTATCAGGGTGATAATGTCCCTGATTTCCGGGGTGCCTCGCCGCCACCGGCGCCGGAACTCTGGGTGATAAATCCTTATCCGACCGGTGATACCATCAAAAGTCTGATCGTTCCTCATGTCAATGATGAGAACAATTCCGGCGAAATGACAATTCAATGGTATGGATATCGTTCGGAAACAACCAAAGACCCTTTCAGCGGGCAAATCGATTTTGAGGGGTATCGGGTTTATATTTCGTTAACCGAAAATCTAACCGGCTTCTATAAGGTTTGTTCCTTTGATAAAGAAGATTATAATCGTTATCAGTTTAATCCGTACGCAACCACGATCGAAAATGAATGGGAATTAAACGATCTGCCTTTTTCTATTGATGAGCTAAAAGATTTATATGGAGAAGACTTCTCTCCAGATTTATACAGACGCGACAATCCCTTTTATTGGGAAGGCATTTCCTACTATTTCGCGCCGCAGGATTGGAACCAATCGGATTTGACCGATACAACAAAAATCCATAAGATATATCCAAACCAACCTCCTCCAACCACACTCAATCATGATTCGGCCTGGGTCTATTATCGGGATGAAATGACTGAAAATCGATACTTCAAGTATTACATGTATCAGTACAAAGCGAAAAATTTGTTGCCGTCCAATAAATATTATTTTTCGGTGAGCGCCTTTGATTTTGGTTCTCCCTCAAGTGATCTCGCTTCATTGGAAACCCGTCCCAATAAAAACTTTATCACCGAGTATCCGCAGAATCAAAATTCGACCATTGAATCAACCGGATTAAATGTTATTGTTTATCCCAACCCGTATCGTGCGGATGCCAACTATCGAGATAATGGCTTTTTTGAGGGGAGAGGGATGGATAATCCTCCAGTCGAAAGATCGCGACGGATCCATTTTACCAATCTTCCGCATAAATGCACTATCCGTATATTTTCTATCGACGGCGATTTAATTCGTGAATTGTATC
Source organism: Candidatus Zixiibacteriota bacterium (assembly GCA_030591405.1). Lineage (GTDB taxonomy): Bacteria > Zixibacteria > MSB-5A5 > GN15 > PGXB01 > JAAERC01. Next base: position 3,062 of record JAUVBC010000145.1, on the reverse strand, counting down.
ATGACCAACCAAAAGACTATCCGGAATCGATGCACCATGAATGGGATCTGATCACTCGAAACACCCAGATGGTTGTTTCAGGGATATATTATTATTCTATCGAATCCGAGTATGGCAATCAAATCGGCAAAATTGTAATAATATTATAATGCTATTTTAGTGACTGCTAATTTTCCAGACTCCAGCAGGCAATATTATTAACATCAAGGGTGTCGGCTCCGATAAAATCACCGCCGACATATAGTTTATTATTGTAAACAGCCATATCTTTTACACTGCCAAAATCCCCGCGATCTATTCCCAAACCGAGAGGCGACCATGTAGTTCCGTTCCATGCAGCTATATAATTAACAGTTGTTTCCCCCATAGTTGGGAATAACCCGCCTGCGATTAAATTATTATTAAATTGAGTTAAGCATAATATAGTGCTGTTTGTGCCTGACCCAAGTGAATCCCATGTTGCATCAGAGCTGTTATAAGATGCAATATTATTGGTAATTATATCCCCGGCCTGATGAAACTGTCCCGCAATAATAATTTTATCACCGAAAACTGTCAGATCAAATACCCATGGGCTTGAATCGCTGGTGACGCCCGCCCCGATTTGATCCCAGGATTCTCCATCCCACTCTGCAATATGGCTGGCAGCTGATCCATCTGCCAGAGTGAAAAGTCCCCCGGCAATAAGATTGCCATTATACGTTGTCAAAGCTTCAACTCTATCATTGACACCACTACCCAGTGCCGACCATGTTGCACCATCCCATGCAGCGACATAGTTGGTTGGTACACCTCCGGCATTAGTGAACATGCCGCCGGCAATCAATTTATTGTCATAGACAGTCAATGCAAAGACGCGGTTGTTCATACCGGTGCCCAATGCTGTCCATTCGGTTCCATCCCATGCGGCAATATGGTTAACCGTGATGCCACCTGCGACCGTAAAATATCCTCCAACAATCAGCTTACCATCATAAATTGTAAAAGTCAGCGCGGCGTTGGAAACACCATATCCAAGTGCCGACCATGTTGTCCCATCCCAGCTAACAATTCCGCGGGCGGCGATTCCACCAGCACTGTCAAAACTTCCACCAACAATCAGCTTCTCATCAAACTCAATGAGAGCATATACATTATCATTGGTCCCCAATCCAACCTGACTCCACTTCCATGTTCCAGAGGGTCCGGCCGGATCATCCTTTGAACACCCAGTAATTAGCAAAACAATTAGTAAAATGGATAAAATAAAATTTAATGAAAATGAATTGTTATAAGCCACAACAAGCCTCCAAAACTGTTTAATATCAGTAAATGTTCAATGCATTATTATATCATGATAAAAGATATAAAATTGAATTCAACAAATCAATTTTTTCTTAGAAAAATGGAATTGAACTAATTTGTAATATTTTCAGATTTAACAGCAGGTTGTTCGACTTCCGCAAGAGCTTCTCTTGTTATAATCGATTGGTATACATCATTGAGTCGGTTGATATGTTTTTCTATCGTCGGCGGATCAAACCAAAAATTATCATAAGCGTTTTGTCCCATCGCCTGAGCCGTTTCAGAATTATTCATTTTGATGATTGCCTCAGTCAGACTATCCAGTTCGCCGCCCTTAAACCATAATCCGGTTTTTTTATCGATTACCATTTCTCGCGCCGCCGAACCGTCGGGAACAATAGCCGGGATTCCGTTGGCGGCCGCTTCGGCCACAACCAGTCCCTGGGTTTCGTACCAGAGCGATGGCAATACCAGCGCCCGTGATGAACGGATGTACTCATTTACTTTATCGTGAGAAATCCATCCGGTGATTTCTATCTCGGGATATTGAGTTTCAAGTTCTTTACGGCATTCACCATCTCCAACAAAGATAGCGCTGCAATTTGCTTTGCGTAAGCTTTCAGCAAAAAGAAACAATCCCTTTTCAGGAGTCAAACGGCCTATTAGAATAAATTTATTGGTTCTTTTATTAAATTCGATCGGAGCCTGTTTATCTACAAAAACCGGATTGGTTACATCATAGATATTGGCTTCATCCGGTAAATATTCTACCATGATATCCCGACTGAAATCTGAAATAGATATATAATGTTTGACACCGTTGGGAATCTGCCCGATACGATTCTGAATATATTGTCGATTTACACGCCATAATTTTTGCAGATAATTAGCCTTATCACAATTTGAAAAAACACACGCTTTTGAAAGTGGTTTTAATTTGCAAATATGTTTTTTCTTATAATTATAAAAACCGCCGTTGGGACAGGCGACAAAATAATCATGAAGCGAAATTACTACCTGAAAATTTCTTTGAATAGCTTCTTGTACCACACTCGATGACAGCGATTTTGTCCAGCCATGAACATGCACTATTGTTTTTGCAGGATCAAAATCGTCCAGACATAAACTCATCTTTAAAGCGGCCTCTTTATTCCAAAGGCCTTGCCTTATCGCCCGCAAGCGATTTGGGTCTTTGGCAATCTCAAATTGCTCGGTACAGATAACTTTGATATTTTTATGATTCAGCTTTTCGGATATTGGAGCGACCGCAGAAAACAATGTAACCGGCTGACCTGCCTCAGCTAAGGCCTTGGCCGAATTAAGCGCCACCATCGCGGTTCCACCGTTAAAATGCGCAAAATCATTTACAATTATCAGGTCGTATGAGTCCATACCGTTTTCTCTTTAATACTTAGGCCTCTTCCATTACCAATTCTTCTTTGTTTACTTCAGACTTTGTTTTGTCGACATATTTTATAATCCTGGCCGGATTGCCGACCACCACTGCATTGGGTGGAACATCTTTGACCACCACACTGCCGGCTCCGATTTTGGCATTATCGCCGATTTTAATTCCACCGATAATAATCGAATTGGCGCCGAATTCTACATTGTTACCAACCACCGGACTGGGGCTTTGTGAGCCATCGGGCATTATTACACATCCAAAAGTGGTGCAATGTCGAAGATGTACGTTCTTTCCCAGAATAGTACGATCATTAACAACCAGACTGTACCCATGTTCTATTCTTAGGCCAGGTCCGACTTTGGTCGAAGCG
>JAUVBC010000059.1 GCA_030591405.1 Candidatus Zixiibacteriota bacterium | reverse complement strand
GATGATTAAATCTCTTGTAGTATTTAATATTTTCGGTAAATTCTGCATTATTTGAAGAAAGCATCCGGTAGTTCTAATGAAACTGAGCAATAGATTAAAAGTTGTCCTGATGATTGCCATAATCTCATTGGCTCTCGTTTTTCTTGAAAAATTTAAAATGCCGCTGGATACTTTTTTCTGGCGTTCTGTTTTTGATTTTGGACATATGCCTTTATTTGGGATTATCTCTATTGCACTTTTGGGGCTTTCGCAAACTCTTACGAGTCGGCGTTTTTCTAATCCGCTGATTTTTTATGCATTGGCTTTCCTTTTTACCGGAATGATAGGGTTTTTAACAGAGGTAATTCAGTATTTCACACCACGAGATGCTGATATTTGGGATATTGTCAATGATGTTATAGGCGCTATATGCTTTCTTGGATTTTATTTGACTATTGATAGAAGAGTATCAGTCACCAATATGGCCCTAAGCAACGGACTAAAATATTTTGTTCGGCTATTTGTATTTTTATTAGGGCTGGCCATGATAACACCAACGGTGAGATTGGTCGGTGTCTATACAAATAGGGACATCAGCTTCCCGAATATCTGTACCTTTGAGTCACCCTGGGAGCATAATTTTGCTTTTGCCGGCAATGGTCTGATAAATATTGTTCCAGCTCCATTTAATACTGAAAAATCAGAAATAAATCATGCCGGACAGATGTTATTGAATAAGTTTGGTCATTCCAGTTTTTTGATAGAAGAGCCCTATCCTGACTGGACAGGATATGATAAATTCAGATTCATAATATTCTCAAAACAGAGCGAAAATATAAATCTTGGATTTAGAATCAACGATAGACTCCATGATAATTCATATTATGACAGATTTAATAAGACAATCACGATCGTACCAGGTTTAAATAAAATAGTTTTCCCAATTACGGAAATCAAAAAAGCGCCAGTCTCTCGATTGATGGACATGCGGGATATACGATCAATTATACTGTTTACCGAACATTCAATGGACAGTCTGGATATCTATCTTGATGATTTTAGACTGGAATAAATTCTGCCGGAGTTAATAATTTCCCCTTATTGAATAATCTGAAATTCCCTATTGAAACTAAATTATTGAAGAAATCATGTATATTAGCATATATTTTAATAACCCTTACCTGCTAATATGCAATAACTTACAAATTACTTTGAGATATGACACAAGTGTGACACAAGAAAATGGAAATTTTTAATATTTGTTCGATATTAAAATTGAAAGCTAAGAATTAGTTGGAATAGAAAATGAGTATTGGAATAATTGGCACATCGATCTGGCAGCAGAATAATCGCTTGTTGCACCGGATGACACTTAATCCGGAATCGAAACAGACCGATCTGGAAGAACTTAAAAAGACACTTGGTGTTGATGAGCTGATTTATCTCTCGACCTGTAATCGTATTGAAATTCTGTACTCAGCACCCGAATCAGTTAAGCCGTCACAACTTCTGCATCGGGTGATTGATTTCTTTTTTAAAGGCGCCAATGATATTTCCTTTTTCCCAAATGATTTTTATAGTTTTCAGGGCCGGGATGCAATCTCGCATCTGTTCCGGATGGTATCATCGTTAGAGTCAATGGTTATTGGCGAAACCCAAATCACCGGGCAGTTTAAGCAGTCTTATTATGATGCCAAGGAGTTTGGTTTGGTGGGACCGGTCATTGATCATCTGGCGCAACGGGCACTTTTGGTTGCTCGCCGTGTTAAAAGGAAAACATCGATTGGCCGCGGTTCGTTGTCGATGGCTTCTCTCGCCGGAGATGCACTTGTCTCGCATTTGACCGATATAGAGAATCCGACAATTGCTTTAATTGGTGCCGGTCCGATGTCGACCAAGCTGGCCAAGTATATTCAGGAGTCTTTCCGTGGTGAACTGTTATTTGTTAATCGGACAGTTAGTAAAGCCGAAGAGTTGGCCGAAAAATTTGGCGGCTCGGCTGTTTCACTCGATCAGTTTTTGCAGTCACCGGGCAATATCAGCGCGATTATCTCAGCGACATCATCAGATAGTGCGATATTTACAGATTCATTTTTAGATAAGTTTGATATAAGCTCTCTTCCGAAGGTCTGTATTGATCTGGCGATCCCGAGAGATTTTTCTAACGATTTTGATTCCAATCCTAATATTGAATTGATTGATATTTCTCAGCTTAAAAATCATCATCAGGGTAATCTTCGTGAAAAATTTGTTGAGGCCAGTCGGGCCAATGAGATCATACGGAAAGAGGTCAGTCAATATCTTTCTAATCAGATCGAGATTTCACTCAAGCCGATAATCAATGAAAGTTATCAGGAATCACTTGAGATGGCCAACAAGGCGCTTGAAAAGCTGTTTACAGATAAGCTTTCCACACTTGACAAGAATCAGCAGGATGCCGTTTCTCATCTGGTCACGAAATTGATAGGTCATTCATCATTTCAGTCGGTTCGATTGCTCTCCGAATATATGGTTTCGGTTAAGTCCGAAGGTCACCCCAAAGGTCACCCCAAAGGTTCCGACTCTCCCCAAAAACTGGCGATATGAGTTCAGTCCGTTTGATTTTAGGTTCCCGCGGCTCCCAGTTGGCTCTGTGGCAGGCGAATTTTATTCAGGAATTTCTTATTTCAAAATATAATTGTAAATCTGATATCAAAATCATCAAAACTACCGGCGATATAATCGATAATGTTTCGTTTGACAAACTCGAGGGAAAAGGTTTTTTCACCAAGGAGCTGGAAGAGGCGCTTTTAAATAAGGAAATTGATCTGGCGGTTCATTCACTTAAAGATATGATGACTTCACAGCCGGATGGATTAAAAGTCGGTGCCGTTGGATTCAGAGCTGATCGGCGCGAAGTGCTGCTTATTAATCGCGACAAATTTGATGGCGATGGCCTCTTACCGATTAAATCAGATTCTGTTATTGGAACCAGTTCGGCTCGCCGCAAATGCCAGATAACCTATTATGCGCCCTCATTGGAAATTAAAGATTTAAGAGGGAATGTCCCGACCCGAGTTAATAAATTGCGCGATGGTTTATACGATGCCATTATTATTGCCGCCGCCGGGATAGACAGGCTTGAGCTTGATTTGTCTGATCTCAAAGTTATCAGACTTGATCCAAAGAAGTTTTTACCTGCTCCGGCTCAGGGAGTTCTGGGCATTCAGATTCGAAAAGATGATCCCGATACGGAGAATATTATCGGGCAGTTAAATTCTCCTAAAGTGGCACTTGAAACCAAACTTGAACGGGGCCTGTTGGCAAAATTTGATGCCGGGTGTTCTCTACCGCTGGGGGTATATTCATCAATATCAGAAGGACAATTGAATCTTACCGCAATTCTTGGAGAGAGCAAAAACGACCAATGGGTTGGTTTAAGGCGTGTTGAGGAATCCGGGGATAATGCCGAAAATATTGTCGACAGCGTCTATAATCAATTAATTTTAAAATAACATTTTCAAAAAGTAATTGCTAATTTATGATGGTTGTGGGTCGTAATAACTAAAACAGATATTTTATAAACCGAGCGGAATAAGATAGAACTAAAAATGAAAACTGAAAAATCGCAAAAGATATATGAATTGGCCTGTCAGGTAATGCCGGGCGGAGTAAACTCTCCGGTGCGTGCTTTTAAATCGGTTGGCGGGATTCCCCGGATAATAAAAAAGGGAGAGGGTGCCTATCTCTATGATGTCGATGGTAACCGTTATCTCGATTTTTGCAACTCATGGGGACCATTGATTCTGGGACATTGTGACCCGGATGTCGCTAAGGCTGTAAAAAAACAGATCGATCTCGGTCTGACCTATGGAGCCTCAACCGAGGCCGAATATAAACTAGCCAATTTTATAATCGACAAGATTGATGCGGTTGGGAGTATCAGATTTGTTTCATCGGGAACCGAAGCGGTGATGTCGGCGATTCGTCTTGCTCGCGGATATACGGGGCGCGATTTAATTCTAAAATTTGACGGCTGTTATCACGGTCATAGTGATCATCTTTTAGTCAAGGCCGGTTCCGGGCTGGCAACTTTTGGACAACCATCATCGGCCGGTGTTCCGGAAGCAATCACCAGTCATACTGCGGTCCTTCCATTAAACGATGAAGAAGCGCTAAATAATTTTTTCAATAAAAATGGTGATAAACTTGCTGCAGTAATTATTGAAGGTGTCCCGGCCAATAATGGTCTTCTGATTCAAAGCCATGAATTTATGCGTATGCTGCGGGCGCTGACGCAGAAACATGGTGCTTTATTAATAATGGATGAAGTGATCACCGGTTTTCGTCTTGGTATGGGCGGAGCCTCGGCTTATTACGCTGTCCCGCCTGATCTGGTGACCTATGGCAAAATTATCGGCGGCGGGATGCCGGTTGGCGCCTTTGGCGGCAGCACCGAAATTATGAGTAAACTTTCACCATTGGGACCTGTTTATCAGGCTGGGACATTATCAGGCAATCCGGTGGCGATGGCCGCAGGTTTGGCTGCTCTTGAAAAATTGGCCGATGGAAAAATTTATGCCGAACTTGAAGAGAAAAATCGCCGTTTTGTGTCAAAACTACTTAGTAAAATTAATGGCAGTGTTATAAATGTACCGGGAATAGCCTCTATTTTCTGGATTGTTTTTCAGAAAGATCTTCCACACTCAGCCGGAGATATTGATCCTGATGGTATCTCGCATTTTAATCGGATGCATGAAGCGGTCCTCAATGATGGTATCTATCTGCCTCCGTCAGGATATGAAGTCTGCTTTTTATCCGCCGCACATACAAATGAAATGCTTGATGATGCCGCCGACATCCTGGCCAAAAATATCAAACAGGAGGCGCATCAGTGGGAGTAGCCAACAGCAGTTTTATCAAGGCCTGCTATGGCCGCAATTCCGGTAAAATCCCGATCTGGATCATGCGTCAGGCCGGGCGATACCTTCCTGAATATTTGAAAGTACGCGAAGAAGTTTCATTTCAGCAATTGTGCCGATCTCCAAAAATAATTGCCGAAGTAGTCGATCAACCTATAAGGCGCTTTGATCTTGATGCCGCAATTTTATTTTCTGATATTTTAACGATGCTGGAACCGATGGGACTTGACGTTTCTTTTCCCGATGGCGGGCCAAAAATCAGCAACCCGATAAGTACAATTGATGATGTCCGGCGAATGAGACCAATAAATCCGGTAAAAGATCTCTCTTTTGCTTTGGATGGTATCAGGGAAATTAAAAAAATACTACCTGATGTCCCATTAATCGGCTTTGCCGGTTCACCTTTCACCCTCGCCTGCTATTTGATAGAGGGACAGGGATCAAAAACATTTAATTCTGCCAAAAAGTTTTTGCATCAGTCACCCGATGTCGCCGAAGAACTGTTTGATTTTTTGGCCGATGCTCTTGCCGCTTATCTGCGGACCCAGATCGAAGCTGGTGCCGAAACGGTGCAACTGTTTGAGAGCTGGGGAGGGATATTATCTCATGATGATTTTGCTCGCTGGGTAATCAAGCCGGTTAATAAAATATTTGGGAAATTATCAGATTTAAAGATACCGAGAATACTTTTTGTCAATAATGTTGCACCATACCTCGATCTGCTAAAGGATCTTGATAGTGAAGTTATTGGTGTTGATTATCGCACCAAACTCAACCAGGCGATGACTGCTCTTCCGAATAAGGCGGTGCAGGGGAATCTTGACCCGACCGTGCTTTTTGGGACACCGGAGCATGTCAAAGAAAAAACATTACAAATTCTTGATTCATTGGAAAATTATGATCGCCTGATTTTTAATCTTGGGCATGGGATTCTTCCTGAGACACCGCTTGAATCGGTTAAGATATTAGTTGATACGGTGCACAATTATCGGAATTAAAAATGAATAATAATAAAAATTCAATGATGGTTCCGATTGAACTTCTTAGGAAGTATGATCGCCCGGGACCACGTTATACAAGTTATCCAACTGTGCCTGTCTGGTCCGATTTGGTCGGTATCGGTCAGTATCGGCTTGCTCTGAAAGAAGCCTCGGCAAAAACAGATAAACCGCTGGCGATTTATTGTCATATTCCATTCTGTCGCAAGCGCTGTTACTATTGCGGATGCAACACGACAGTTAGTGAACAGACCGATGCGGTAAAGAATTATCTCGATTGCCTTTTCAATGAGATGGATAAAACAGCCGAGCTGTTGGGTGATCGTAAAAAAGTAAGCCAGCTTCATTTCGGTGGCGGTACTCCGACTTATCTGAATAATGATGAATTCGGAAGTATGATGGACCGTTTGGAGAGCCTGTTTTCGTTTGAAAAAGATGGCGAAAAATCGATTGAGATCGACCCCCGGATAACATCTAATGAGCAGTTGGAATTTCTGTCCAAACGGGGCTTTAACCGGGTCTCCCTGGGGGTGCAGGATTTTGACTCTGATGTTCAGGAAGCAATCGGACGTAAACAGCCGATCGAAGTTGTTCAGGAAAAAGTTGATGTCTGCCGGTCGCTGGGATTTAAGGGAATCAATTTTGATTTGATTTATGGTCTTCCGCTCCAGACGCCGAAAAGTTTTGCGGAGACTCTGGAAAAAGCGATTGAAATGAGACCGGATCGTCTCGCCGTTTATTCATTTGCTTATCTGCCGAAGATGCGCGCCAATCAAGCTAAAATTAATGCCGATGAACTTCCTCCGGCTGAAAAAAAATACCAACTGTTTTCGTTGGCAGTGGAACATTTTACCGGAGCCGGTTATCGTCAGATAGGTATGGATCATTTTGCACTGCCGGAAGATGAGTTGTCAATAGCACAAAACGATGGTCGTCTCTTTCGTAATTTTATGGGATATACGGTGCAGTCATCCGATGAAATGATCGGTTTTGGAATGTCTTCAATCGGATATATTAGAAATTCCTTTTTTCAGAATATCTCGACTTTGAATAAATATCAGAAATCTGTAAACGAGCTCAATTGGGCGATTTTCCGGGGCAAAAAATTAAGCGAAGATGATCTGATTCGACAGTATCTGATTACATCATTGATGTGCAATTTCAAACTTGAGTTTGCAAAACTAAAAGAAAAATTTGGCGTTGAGTACTCAGACTATTTTAAAGATGAAGACACTCGACTTGATGAGTTTATAAATGATGGCTTTTTGAAACGAATCGAACATGGCCTTGAGATAACACCGCTGGGAAGAACTTTTGTGCGAAATATCGCGATGACCTATGACACCTACCTGGCCAAACCAGATTCGAAAGGGACAACGTTTTCCCGGACAATCTAAATGAGTATCGGGTTAAATAAAAATATATGCGTGGTTCTTCTCGCGATGGGCGGTCCCAACAGCACCGACGATATCCCCAAATATCTTTATAACATATTTTCTGACCGAGCATTAATCAAGCAGCCGGGTGGTCCTTTGTTTCAAAAACCGCTGGCCAGATTCATTTCAATGGTGCGTTCTTCAAAAGTAAAAGCTCGCTATAATCTAATTGGTGGTGGTTCACCGCTGCTTAGTTGGACAAAAAAGCAGGCGGAACAGATAGAAGAGAAATTATCTCAGTCAGTGTCAGGAATAAAGTGTGTTGTGGCAATGAGATATTTTGAGCCATACATAGAAGATGTTATGGATAAAATTAGTAATGAAGAATATGATCAAATCATATTTCTGCCGATGTATCCTCAGTATAGCAAGGCAACCACCGGCTCATGTTTTGATGAAATTAAAAAGATACAAAAAAAGAATAATTCTGTTTATTCATTTATAAAAGATTTCCATGATGACAGTAATTATATTGCTTTACTTCGCGAATATATCGCCGCCAATAAAAAAGAGGACGATGTCCTCCTTTTCTCGGCGCATGCGCTTCCACAAGAATTTGTTGATGACGGCGATCCGTATGTTGATCAGATTAAAACAACCGCAAAGTCAGCGGCAAATGGTCTAGAATATTATGTCTCATTTCAGAGCAGGACCGGTCCGGTTAACTGGGTCGGTCCCGATACAATTGAGACAGCGGGCAAACTGCTTGATAACGGAAAATCTATTTTTGTTGTGCCGATAAGTTTTGTTTGCGATCATATTGAGACTTTGTACGAAATAGATGTTGAACTGGCCGAAAAATTGGGTGAGAAAACAAAAGGCAAAATCAGACGGATGCCGATGTTTAACGACGATCCCAGGTTTAGCGAGGTTCTGGTGAATCTAATTGATGGAGTTATAAAACAAAATGTCTCAGCTTGATGTTGCTATAATCGGTGGTGGTATCTCCGGTCTTTCGGCGTTGCATTATTTGCGCCAACAAAATTCCAGTATAAATATAAGACTGTTTGAATCCGACTCAAAACCTGGTGGTACAATCGGGACTGATTTTATTGATGGGTACAGCTTTGATCATGGCCCTAACGGATTTCTTGACCGTGAACCATTGACTCTGCAACTTTGTGATAAACTCGGACTGACCAATCAATTAGAGAGAGCTAACGAAAACGCAAGTAAAAGATTTATTTTGCGAAAGGGGAAACTTCGCGAAGTACCGATGTCCCCGCCCAAATTTCTATCCTCAGATATTCTCAGCTTAAAAGGGAAGCTGCGGGTTATGATGGAACCATTGAGCCCCAATCTGGGTGATGCTGAAGATGAATCGTTGTATGATTTTGCCAAACGGCATATGGGAAAAGAGGCTGCCGATTATCTGATTCAACCGATGGTATCCGGGATTTTTGGCGGACTGGCCGAGCGGTTATCGTTAAAATCATGTTTTCCGATTATGGCTGAGATGGAAAAAGAGTACGGTTCGCTTTTTAAGGCGATGATACAAAAATCCCGCAAAGCTAAAACTGAAGGCAAAAAGTCTGGCGGGCCGGGCGGCCCCGGCGGCCGTTTGACCTCGGTTCGGGGTGGGCTGTATGGTATCATCGAACGTTTTGTGGAACTATATTCCGATTTTATTCAACTTGATACAAAAGTCAATTCTATTTCTAAAGAAGAAAATAATTATTTAATTCATTTTGAGAATAATCAAAATATAATCGCAAAACATATTATTATCGCGACTCCATCTTATATAACCGCTGAAATCACAAAACAACTTTCGGAAAGTTTGTCAGAATCATTATCAAAAATCGATTATGCGCCGATTGCGGTTGTCTGTCAGGGGTATCAGAAATCAAATATCAAACATCCATTGGATGGATTCGGCTTTCTGGTTCCGCAAAAGGAGAATTTGAGAATACTCGGTTCGATCTGGACCTCATCGATTTTTGCTGAACGTGCTCCTAAAGATTGCGTACAATTTCGATCTATGGTCGGAGGTGATGGTGACCATGAATCACTTCAGCTATCTGACTCAGATTTGCTAAGTAAGGTCGAATCTGATTTAGATGCTATTATCGGTATCGCAGCGGCCCCTGAAATCACTTCAATTTATAGATGGCAAAAAGGAATCCCGCAGTACAAAATCGGACACAGCGAAGTTATGAAGGAAATTGAATCGGAACTTGGGAAATTTGAAAATATTTATATATCCGGCAATGCTTACTATGGTATCGGTCTCAATGATTGTATCAAACAATCGTATGCTATCGCGCAAAAATTCACAAAATAATATCAGAAAATAAAACTCCCCCGGAGGGTAGGATATCCGGAGGAGTTGTTTTGAAAACGGTGAAAACTTTTAGATATCACCGTCCGCCTGCGTGAAGACCTCTTGTTTTTCTTTTTTGATTGGTTCTATCAG
>JAUVBC010000120.1 GCA_030591405.1 Candidatus Zixiibacteriota bacterium | reverse complement strand
GGCAGACGGACAGCATCAACCATCTTTTTGTCTAAACCAATTGAAGTCTTGATCGTCATAAATTCCCCACTTTTATCGATTAGCATAAGAGAACCGATTTCGGCCTGAGTCACGGAGCCGGCAAGGGTCATGATCTTCTTTAGCAACTCTTTTAGACTTAATGTTGCCGAAAGAGATTTTCCGGCTTCATAAAGAGCATTGATTTCATTGAGTCGATTATTCAGATTCAAATTAGCGCTTTTTAAATCTTCTACCAACTGTCTGCGCGCCATATTGGAAGAGCGGGTCTCCAACCCTCTTTTGACCGAAATCTCAAGCTGTGAAAATTCAACCGGCTTTAAATGATATTCAAAAGCACCTTCCTTAATCGCTTCCAGAGCCGATTCGAGCGAGGCGTAGCCGGTCAATAATATTACAATGATTTCCGGGTCAATCTCTTTGACTGTTTTCAATAGATCGAGGCCGGTTTTTTCCGGCATCTTTATATCAGTAATGATTAAATCGAATTTGTCAGTTTTGATTTTATCTAATGCGTCGATTGCAGATTGGGCGGTAGAAACCTCATACCCGCTGCCGGAAAGAAGTTCAAACAATGAGTCGCACATCCTGACTTCGTCATCAACAACAAGAATTTTTTTATATATGCCAGTCATATTTGTTCTCCCCCTGCTCAATCGGCAGCTCGATAATAAAACATCCACCTCGTTTACTGTTTGTATAGTTTATCGACCCGTTATGGTTTTTTATTATATTATAGCACACAGAAAGTCCCAAACCGCTTCCACCTGACCTGGATTTTGTCGTATAGTAAGGATCAAAAATATGCGGGATATGATCTGCCTTTATTCCTGGACCACCGTCTTCAAAAGAAAAGATGACTGTATGCTCGGTTCTTTTCAGATCGATTATTATCTCTCCCCCGTTTTTCATCGCATCGATTGAATTAACCAATAAATTCATGAATACCTGTTTTAAACCGTCCGGCCAGGCAAAAATTTCGGGAATACTATCTTCAGCCCGACAAGTGGCGATAACTCCGGCATCCATAAATTGATTTTCCATCAATAACAAAATATCGCTAATCAGTTTTTCAGGATTTATCTTATCGAAACTGACCGCAACCGGACGATGGAAATTTAGAAGTTGCTTGACGATCAAAGCAATCCGGTCAATCTCCTGCTTGATAATTTTTGTGTACCCTAAAGATTTGTCAGCATCTTTAATATTCTGATTTACTAAAGATAGATAATTTTTTATAATTCCAAGCGGATTATTTACTTCATGAGCAACTTTCGCGGAGAGTTCACCCAGCGCCGCCGATCTTTCCGATTGCAACAGAAGCCCCTGAGTTTTTTGTAACTTATCCATCGCCTCTTTTTCAGATTCATAAAGACGAACATTTTCGATGGAAACTGCCGTCTGGCTCGCCAGAATTGACAAAAATTCTATATCGTTATCTTGATAGAGCTGTCCCGATTCTTTCTCAGATAAAACCAGGATCCCGCGCAACTTGGTCTGAAACACAAGCGGGATAACAAGACCATTCGGGAAATTTTCAATAAAATCTGATTCTTTTGATATTTCAAATTTATCTTTTGCCTCAGTGATTTTAATCGGTCGATTCAGGTTGGCAATATAAAGACAAAATGAACTGTGCTGATTGATAATAATCTGTGTATTCGGAAGACTGAAACCGCCGCCTGACTTAACCAGATGGAATTCCTTTTGTCCCGGTTTCAATGGAAGAAATAAAGCAGCCTGTTTCGCACCTGCTCTCCCCATTGCCGCCAGTACAAATGAATCAAGCAATGATTGATAATTGAGCATCGCATTAAAATTACGGCTTAATTCAAAAATATTATAAAGATCAAACATCGCCTTCTTCCGAAGATTTGCTTCCGCTAACTCTTCGGTTCGCGCCTTATACTGCTTCTCCAATTCGATATGTGCCGCTTTTATCGATTCCTCGACTTCACGGTGATAGGTTACATCAAATATCACCCCATCAATACCTTGCAGATTCCCGTCGGAATCGTAAACAGGCCGTCCCCTTTCGACAAAATGTCTCAAACCTTTTGTTTTATGTGCAAAACGATACCTGAGTTCAAATGGCCTCTTTTCAACAATCGCCTGTCTCACCTCAGAAACGACATCAGGCCGATCCCTATCATCTATCATAGATTCAAAAGAAGAAAGATCATTTCCGGGAAATTCATTTTCCAAATATCCGGTCAGGGACTCAACCAGATCATTAAAAAATATGATACGATCTGACTCCTGGCTCAACACCCGATAAACCAGTCCGGGTAGATTTTTTGCCAGTGTCTGATATGACTGAACACTATCTTTAAGAGCATCTTCTGCCTGACGTTGCTCGGTTAAATCGATTACCGTTCCAAAAGTGCCTCTATACCTACCCAACGAATCAAAATGCGGTGATGCCGAAATCCTCACGAGCCTGTTATTGCCCCTGGTGGTTATAATTCTAACTTCATATCGTGAGGCAATATTTTGTTGGCGTTGTTTAGTTAATGAAGTTATCAATTCTTTTTGATCGTCAGGTACAAAATCAAGAAGCGATATCCCAATCAAACTTTCGCCGGAATCCACCTCAAATATTTTTTCAAAAGCCGGATTGCAAAATTGGATTATCTCGTTTTCATCAATTATTCCGATTCCCTCCATAACAGCTGTAAATAATTCCCTGTAGCGAGATTCTGAAATAGACAGGGCTTTTTCGGCATTTTTATGTTCGGTGATTTCAATACCAGTTCCAATAACATATGTGACCTCTCCGGAATCATCAACTAATGCCGTATTCGACCATGTGACAAAATGTAACGATTCGTCTTTCCCGATCCAGTAATTTTCATACTGATTGGGAAATATTCCTCTCTGCAATTCATAAAAAATCGACTTAATTGGTTCCATTTCTTCCTGAAGTAAAAGAAAATCCCATAGATATTTATCTTTGACCTCATCAAATGAATAACCGGTAGTCTCTTCGCAGACGCGATTAAAAAGAACTATCCTGCCCTCGGAATCCAAAACAACAACAAGCGCTCCGGTTGTTTCCACCACAGCATTGATAAAGCGGCTGTGTTGTCGAAGTTTTTTAGTGATTCCCTCAGAATCGGTAGATGACAAATTACCCGCTTTGTCGGTTCGACCCGTTTTCTGATTGTCCTGACGATTTGAATTATCTTCTTTTTTTGCCATAGATAGCTTCCCGATTCTCCAAATATTCTCCAACTATAAAATGAGAACCGCAGATAATTATAATATCGTTTAATTTTGCAGAATTAATTAATTTTTTTGCCGAAATTTTAACAGATTCAGACGAGGTAGCGATAAATTTGTTCTTTTTAAATATTGCCACAATTTCCTGTGGCTCCACACCTCGGTCTGATTTGAGCTTTGCTATCTCAATCGTATTGGCAATAGGTATAATAAACTTTATTGTCTTTTCAAGATTCTTGTTCCTGACTGAGCCGAAAATGACATTCGCCTTACGACCTGGAAATTCTGTTTTAAAGCAATCAACCATTGCCTTGACCCCGGCCGGATTGTGTCCAACATCTAGTATAATAATCGGCCCACTACGAATTTTAATAATTTCAAACCGGCCCGGCCAGTAAGTCGCTTTCAGTCCAAGTCGTATTTGCCGTTTATTTATATCGTAACTATTTTGGTTTAGAATATTAACAGCAGTAATAGCTAATGCCGAATTTGTTATTTGATGCCGACCTGATAAAGACGAACTAAGATTTTTCAAACTGAAATTTTCGCCTCTATAATCAAAACGATAGTTACCATCTGTCTTTGCTATTATATCCGGCTTCTGATAAATAATCTGAGCTTTTCGTTGCTTTCCCACTCTGATAATTTCATTCCGTGGCTCAGGTTTCATCGTTCCAATTAAGACCGGGCTCCCCCTTTTTATGATTCCGGCTTTTTCATAAGCTATTTTTGTTAACGTATTACCGAGAACATTTGTATGGTCATACGAAATATCAGTAATAATCGATAATTCCGGCAAAAGAGTATTGGTGGCATCGAGTCGTCCACCGAGACCGGTTTCGATAACTCCAAGATCGACTTTTTTATAAGCGAAGTAACAGAATGCCAAAGCGGTACAAACTTCAAAAAAAGTAATTTGATTTTTTTCGATTACTTTTCTATGCTTTTTTATAAACTCACCAATATATTTTTTACTTATCTGTTTGCCATCGACACAAATTCGTTCCCGGAAATCAACCAGATGCGGCGATGTAAATATTCCCACTCGATATCCAGCCTGACGCATGATAGCATCAATATAAGCGGCGGTTGATCCTTTGCCATTAGTTCCGGCAATATGAACCGATTTGAAGGTTCGGTGAGGATCACCGACATCGGCCAAAAAGCTGCCGATATTTTTTAACCCCAGCTTGATTCCAAAATGTTCGCGATCAAAAATAAATTTTAAAGCTGTCTGATACGGGCCTTTATTGACAGACATAATATTTAGCCCTGAAAATATCTAAGGAGCAGAATCAAAGTTTCCCGAAGTTTGCTTCTTTCCACAATTTTGTCAAGAAATCCCTTTTCCTTAAAAAACTCCGATGATTGGAAACCGGGAGGAAGTTCCTGACCGATTGTCTGCTGGATTACTCTCGGACCGGCAAATCCCAACAACGCTTTTGGTTCGGCAATAATAACATCACCAAGAGATGCATAACTGGCCATCACACCGGCCGTCGTCGGATTAGTCAGAATAGAGATATAAGGTAATTTTTTATTTGCAAGAACAGCGAGAAGGGTCGAGGTTTTGGCCATTTGCATCAGTGAAAGAATACCTTCCTGCATTCTGGCACCGCCGCTGCAAGAAGAAATAATAAGTGGTATATTACCGTCAATGGCACGTTCAATGGAGCGCGCAATTTTTTCACCAACAACCGAACCCATTGAGCCGCCGATATACGAAAAATCCATAATTGTAAAAGAAACCTTGATCGCATCAATACTGCCGATACCACAAACCACAGCATCGGTTAAACCGGATTTTGCCTTGGCCGCTTTTATTCTATCCGTATATTTTTTGGAATCCTTAAATTTCAGTGGATCGAGCGATTCAAGAGTCTGATCAAACTCTTCCAATTTGCCGTCATCAAGAATGATCTTGATATATTTCTGGGAGCTGATTCTGAAATGATAACTGCAATTGGGGCAAACCCAAAAATGTTCCTCAAGTTGTTTGGTATAGACAATTTCGCCGCACTCAGGACATTTTGACCAAAGCCCGCCAGGCATCTCTTTTTTGGTCTGGCTGGCCACACCCGATTTCTCTTTTTTGAACCAATCCATATAATTATTTACTCATTATCCAAATTTTTAACCATCACCATTGCATCTTCAGTCGGGTTGGAGTAATACTCCGGCCTTCGGTACGCCTCATAAAACCCGTAACTGGAATATAAACTAATCGCGGCCTCATTGGTGGGCCGCACATCCAGAAAAATATATTTACACATCGCTTTTTTTACAACCCCTAAGATATAATCTAATATTTTTTTGGCAATCTTTTTCCTTCGAAATTCAGGGATAATCGCGATATTGGTCAGCCGCCCCTCCCCCATTTCTATATAAAATGAGGCATATCCGACCGCCTGATTTTCGAACTCAACTACCAAAAATGTATGATTTCCATCGGTTAAACCGTCAATAAAAGCCTCAACAGGCCAGGGATCAGGAAATATCTCGATTTCCAAAGAAGTCAATAGATCAATATCCTTCTTCTCCATTAACCTTATCACCGGATCGATTTTGGTTGTCCCATCAGTCGTCATTTTGGCCTTTTCACCGGAAAATTCTGGGCATAAAACGGCTCTATTAAGAACAGATCATCGGCACCGTCAGTTTTATATTTTTCCATTCCGGAAGCTATAAAATCTGCTATCCCTACTTTATAGTCAACAATATTAATTGCGATATCTTTTGAAAATTGAATAGTTGAAATATCAAAATCAATTCCATAGACATTGGCATTATTAAGATTTGATTCGATTTCATCTGTCTTTAAAATAACAATGTTGTCTTGATCAAATTCTGCCGCTTCAATTAATCCAAAATAAAATTCATCCCGCCGCGAAGGAATCAAAACCGCCGTTGGTCCAAACTGCTCAAATAAACCTCTCGCCACCGCACTAAAGGTTGTTACGCCGATCAGCGGGATATCAAGCGCCACAGCCAATCCTTTGGCAGCTGACATACCTACCCGCAGACCGGTGAATGAACCGGGTCCGATTGATAAAACGATTGCTTCCAAAGAATTTTTATTTATTGATCCAGCCTTAAGGACATCTTTTATCAATTCGAATATAAACTCGGCATGACGAAAACGATCCTTATTTTCTCGCGAAATAATTTCTTCGTTGGGAAGTCTCAAACCGATTCGCAATACCGAGGTGGAACTGTCAATCGCCAGAATATGCCCTGCTGAATTATTCGTCATTGGTAATTTAATTATTAAACCTTATTTGAAGCTTCCGTTTTATTTCAGAAACGATTTCCATATTGATGTCAATCCTGTTTTCCGGCATTTGATCTTCAGCCTTCTCGCCCCATTCAACAACAACAATGCCGTCACGCGTCAAATAATCATCCCAGCCGATATTATAAAGTTCGGTCGGATCCTTCATCCGATACAGATCAAAATGAAAAAGTGGGATTTTGCCGTCATATTCATTGATAAGAGTAAAAGATGGTGATTTAACCAAATCATCACTAATACCCAAACCGGACGCAATCCCCTTAATCAGACAGGTTTTTCCGGCTCCCAATACCCCGTTGAAACTCAAAACATCATTTGTCTTCAATATTTGGGCCAGACTCTCTCC
>JAUVBC010000245.1 GCA_030591405.1 Candidatus Zixiibacteriota bacterium | reverse complement strand
TCATAAAGGCGAGATCAAGCTGACTTCAAAAGAAAACGTTGGAACCGAGTTTAAATTAATTCTGCCAACAGTCGAGAACGAACAATAATTTAATTTATCGATTAATATTATTGCCTAAACGATTCAATTAATTTTCTATTATAATATTGCACCAATTCCTCGCGGCGAAGCACTCCAATGACAAGCGATGGGTCATCTCTGTTGACTACCGGAATAAATGAACTACCGCTTTGGCCAAATCTTTTCTGGGCAATTTCCAGATCGTCATCGGGACAAACGGTGACATAGTCGGTCGAGGCGATATCTTTGGCAATAATAAGATAATCGAGCGTATGATGCGTTATAATGCCAAGGATATGCTGCAAGGAAAGAGTTCCGACAAACCGTTCCTGTCGGTCGAGAACAACAAAATTGGTTTCTTTCGATGATTCTATTGTTTCCATAATTTTCACCAGCGGGGTATTGGTTAAAATCGTTTCGAACTCTTTATCCATAACTTCAGATACTTTCGACGCCCGTAAAATTGCAGTGTCTTTACCAGCTTTTAGGAAGATCCCTTTTTTGATAAGTTTGATAGTATAAATAGACGGTTCAAATATTTTTCTGGCAACCAGTGTAGAAAACACGACCGCCACCATCAGCGGTAAAATAATTCGGTAATCACCGGTCATTTCAAAAATAATTAATAAAGCTGTGATTGGGGCATGGGTCGTACCGGCCACCAGTGCCGCCATCCCTACCAATGCATAAGCTCCAGCAGTAGCGGTGATGCCCGGCAATAACAGATGCACAAAATAACCAAAGGTCCCACCGGTGACAGCACCAATAAATAATGAAGGTGCAAAAATACCTCCGGAATTGCCGGAACCAAGGGTCAGACTGGTAGCAACAATTTTCAGAAAAATCAGAATCAGCATCAGCCAGACCATCATGTTTCCATAAAGCGTTAATTTTATGGTCTCATAACCATCGGCAAATACTTGCGGGAAATACATTCCGATAATTCCAAGAATCAATCCGCCCAGCGCCGGTTTAAGCATAGGTGGCATTTTGATTTTTTCAAAGATGGTCTCAAAACCATGCAGCGTTTTTGTAAATAGAACCGCAACCGCACCGCAGACAGATCCAAGTATCATATAAAGCGGAATTTCAGCCGCCGAAACTAAACTATAATCGGGAACATCAAAGGCAGGATGATCCCCTAGAAAGGCCCTCGTCACAACTGAGGCAACAACTGACGCCAACAGAACCGGAGAAAATGTCTTAATCGCAAAATCACCGAGAATAATCTCAAGCGAGAATATAACCCCTGCAATCGGGGCATTAAAAACTGCCGAAATTCCAGCGGCAGCACCACATCCGACAAGAATCTTAACGCGCGAACCGGGCATCTTAAATAACTGGCCGAGACCTGAACCGATTGCCGAACCGATCTGAACAATTGGACCTTCACGCCCTGCCGAACCGCCGGACCCTATACAGATCGCCGATGCTACTGTCTTGGCAAAAGCTACTCTGGCCCTGATGATACCACCTTTTCTGGCGACAGCTTCCATAACTTCAGGAACACCATGTCCACGTGCCTCAGAAGCGAATTTATAAACAATCGGTCCGACAATAAGTCCGCCGATCATCGGTATCAGCGGTGTCCAGTAGTCAAAAGAACCAACCAAAGAGGTCATCACTTGTTCGGAATAGCCAAAAAATATCTCTCTGAAATACTCGATCAGCTTGATAAAAAATATTGCTCCAAAAGCAGTTCCCGCCCCGACCACAATTGACATTGTGATTAATATCTGTGTCTCTGAGAACTTGAACAGATATTGTAATTTTGATTTTAAATTCAGTTCCATAACGTGGGGGGAATCTATCAGAATTATTAAATTTATCAAGATAAATTTTACCCGATCTTGACTCTTCTTCCATTGCTTCTAAGTTCCGTCAGGTCTTGAGCGCGAAGTGATTGTGACCTGACGGCATAATAAGTGTCGGGTCACAATTCCGCCTTGCGGAATCAAGACCCAACACAACAAATTCGTATTCATTTTTAAGAATTCTCGTAAGTTGTATACCTCCATAAGATTACGGCGAAAATGGGTTCGTTCCGGTTTTTTGGGGCCTCAGACTATCAAGTTGATGTTGATTTTGCACCTCCCCTAAATTGGGATTTTTGTGATTCATTATGAATAATTGATTCTGTACCCATAGAGAAAAGAAAGAGAATAAATCAACATTGATTTGGTGGGGAATTTGTAAGAATCCGTCAGGAATCGGTTCCTGCTGTGCGTAAAATTAATCGAGCATGGATTCCCGCTTTCGCGGGAATAACATTAATAACTATCGGGCTACCGTACCCGACAACTCACTATAAATGTCGCGCAAACTTGACTAATACCCAAAAATAGATTATCTTATTTTTGATATTCATATTTGTATCAATTTCTGAGAGGGCGTTAGCCAATGGATCCAGTGACGATTAGTCTCATTATTGGAGTAGCGGCGATTATTGTTTCGATAATTCTTTTCGTTATTCCTGCAATTAACAAACATAACAAATCAAAGAATAAATATTTCAAGGTTGTTTGGGGAAAAACGTCAAGCATTAAGCCTGTTGATATTCTCGGTTTTCGAGGGAATCCCAATAAAGGTTTTAACCCTGTTTATGGTGAGCGGGACATTGACAAACAGATAATAGATGCTATCAATAACGGCAATGATTTGTTAATTATTGGCAACCCGCTGGCGGGTAAATCAAGAGCCGTTCTAAACTGCCTCAAGAAAATAAAAAGGGATAAGGTATTTTTGATTCCTAATTTGGTTGATATAGCACCTGATGATTTTAAAATTCCATTCTTTTCGTTTAAAAGGAAAAAACCTGTGATCATTCTTGATGACATTGATAAGTTTATTGGAAAACAGAATTTTGATTTTGCCTTTGATAAATTAGTAAAGGAAAATATTCAGATAATTGCTACATGCCGTTCCGGTGATAAATATAAATTGCTCTGCAGTTATGATCGAATCAATCAGGTCTTTGATAACACAATTGAAATAAAAAAAGTCGATAAAGAATTTGCCGAATTGGTGGCAAAGCAGGCGGGCATTGAATTGTCTGATGAGTTTGACGGCAATATAGGCTCTATCTTTATGAACCTAAAAACAATGCGGAGGCGGTTTAGCGAATATTCAAGTGATTTAAAGGGAATCCTTATATCAATCAAACGACTTTATTCGGCGGGAATTTATTATGGGCGAGAGATGTTTTTTGAATCGAATATAAAATTGATCTGTGAAAAGTATGAAGAAATAAAAAAAGAAGAGTATGAATGGCACAGTTTGTTTGATAATTTGATAATTGATGGATTTATTGAAAAAGTTAAGAATGGTTTCCGAACTGAGGAAACATATCTGCAAACGATTATCGGATTAGATTTAGATATTCTTGAGAATTTCAAAAAACTACTACCATTGTTCAGCAATTATCCATACGCCTTATATAATCTCGGTCAAAAATCAAGTGATATTGGGACTATTGATTCAAGACGAGCAGAATTAAACAAAATTTCGATTTCGGCATATAAACAGGTTCTTACATTTTGGACCATTGAGAATGATTCAAGAAAATATGCATCAGCTCAATATTCTCTGGGAATTGCATACAGTTTACTTGCCGAGATTGAGACAAAAGCTGCTAATTGTAATAAGGCAATAGATGCTTTTAATGAGTCTCTTCGGGTTAATACTTTTGAAATGTCTCCCATAAATTTTGCAGAGATAATGAATAATCTGGGAAATGCTTTTAGTATTCTTGCCGGGGCTGACAATAAAGGTGATAATATCTTAAAAGCAATTAAAGCATATCATGAAGCTCTCCGTGTTCGTACTTATAAAAAGTATCCAGTTGATTATGCTATTACTCAGAATAATCTTGGGAATGCCTATTGTGTATATTCAGACGTTAAGGATAAAAAAGAAAATTGTGATAAAGCTATAAAAGCGTGCAATGAGGCCCTTTTGGTTTATACTTCCGAAAGGTTTCGAATGGATTATG
>JAUVBC010000221.1 GCA_030591405.1 Candidatus Zixiibacteriota bacterium | reverse complement strand
CATGTAACCTACTTCTTTAACGGTGGTCGGGAAGAGCCGTTTGAGAATGAGGATCGCGCTTTGATACCATCGCCAAAAGTGGCAACATATGATCTTCAGCCAGAGATGTCATCGGTGGCGGTGGCCGATGAAGCGGTTAAGCGGATATTATCCAAAAAGTATGATTTGATAGTCCTTAATTTTGCTAACTGCGATATGGTCGGTCATACAGGTGTGTTTGATGCCGCAGTGAAAGCTGTTGAGGCGGTTGATACCGGTGTCGGAAGAGTGATTGAGGCAGTAGAAGAGGTGCAGGGCAGAGCGATTATCACGGCCGATCATGGCAATGCCGAGAAGATGTATGATCCAGCAACCGATGGACCGTACACGGCACATACGACCAATCTGGTTCCATGTCTGTTTTTTGACGGAACCGTAAGCGATAATAAAGCGAACGAATACAAATTAAAAAACGGCGGTATTCTGGCCGATGTTGCTCCGACGATTTTGCAGTTTTTGGGTATAAAACAACCGGCCGAGATGACCGGTTTATCATTAATGGTTTCCGGTGAAATCCCTGTTGACTAATATTAAACATTTTTTTTGGCCCAAAGATAAATCTGTCCGGCTGCGCCGGCTGGAGTTGATCTTCTGGGCATTTTTATTGGCGCTGGCGTATTTGCCGCTTCCGCTTGGATTTATTGCCTGGTTTGCACTTATCCGTCCGATACAGATAATTTCCAAACTGACGCCAAAAGAGGCCTTTCGGGCTGGCTATTTTTATTCTTTTATGGTCAATCTGTTTCAGTTGTACTGGGTAGCGGTGGTAACTCCGCCCGGAATGGTGGCAGCGATATTTTTGTTATCGTTGTACCCCGCAATAATATTTTCATCTTTTGCAAAGCTGTACCAATGGCGCAAATGGGTCGGACTTTTGGCGCTTCCGATTCTCTGGGTCGGGATGGAATATTTCCGAAGTCTGACCGAAGTTTCATTTCCCTGGACCGATCTGGCTTATAGTCAGGGATACTATCTGACTTTGATTCAAATCGTTTCAGTTATCGGCTGTTATGGGTTATCGTTATTTCTGATGCTGATCAATATTTTTCTCTGGCAGATGTTATCAAAATCAAACCGACTGGAAACCAGAGTAAGCTCGGCGTTGGTGGTTCTTGGAGTCGGTGCCTTCGTGTTTTTGTATGGCTGGGTGGTTCTACCGCCATACCCGGAAACGGGTGATATAAAAATCTCGATGCTTCAAGGGAACGTTGATCTGGACACCAAATGGAAAAGCGAAACGCGCATGCGCAATTTTGAACTGTACGATTCGTTGTCGCAATCGGTGGCCAATGATTCGGTCGATCTAATAATCTGGCCGGAAACGGCCGCGCCATGTTATCCCCGGGTGGAACGTCGTTATCGGGATATCCTGGCCGGGACGGCTCGAAGAAGCGGAACGACCCATCTTATCGGAGCGCTTGATGTTATTTATGAAAACAAAAAAGAAAAAGCCTACAACTCTGCTTTTCAATTTTCGGCTAACGGTTTAATCGATACTACTTATCATAAAATGAAATTGGTTCCATTTTCGGAGCATGTGCCATATCAGGATTATCTTCCGTTTCTGACCCGGGATTTTCTGGCGAATTATCTCGATGTCATTAAAATGCACCAAATACAGTGGTGGTCCGATTTTTACCCGGGCGATACGACGGTTATTTTTAATATTGATAAGGCCGGATATGCGGTACTTATCTGTTTTGAGTCGGCTTTTCCGCAATTTGTTCGACAGACAATTCTTGATGGCGCGGAATTTCTGGTGACGATCACCAATGATACCTGGTTTGGCCGCTCATCGGGACCTTATCAGCATCTGATTTTGTCGGTTTTTCGGGCGGTGGAGAATCGAATCTGGGTCGCCCGCTGTGCCAATAGTGGTATTTCGGCGTTTATTGATCCGTTTGGCCGGCAGATAGTTTCGACCGGATTGTACACTCGTGATGTTATCAGCGCTAATATTTATCCGCTGGAGGGGCATTCAACCTTTACAAAAATCGGTCCGATAATCGGTCAAATCTCTGCTTTGATTATGGCTGTTTTATTGGTTATATTGTTATTCTTATGGGTAAAAGGAAAATTTACAAAAAGTCGGTAGCTGTTTCGGTTGTTATTTTATGCCTGACCATTTTTCCTGGTTTTTTTGGCGCTATTGGTCAGACGGCAGATTTTGATGGTTGGACAACCTACACCTCAACCAATGAAGTCAGAAAAATAGACTTCTTCGATGATTCGCTTCAAGTTGTCACCTCGGGTGGCTGGCTCAAAATCGATCCGGTAACATATGGAATGTCAAAGCTGACCAATGTCGATGGATTAGGAACCGGCAATCTTTATGACATATTAAAAGATGCCGACGGAAATATCTGGGTGGCAGGTTTTGGCCGGTTAATTAAATACCAAAACTCCGAATTCAGATCATATTTATTTATCG
Organism: Candidatus Zixiibacteriota bacterium; assembly: GCA_030591405.1. Lineage (GTDB taxonomy): Bacteria > Zixibacteria > MSB-5A5 > GN15 > PGXB01 > JAAERC01. The sequence goes on along the minus strand of JAUVBC010000221.1, from coordinate 2,033 downwards.
ACCGGAATGATAAACTGATGCCGCTTTACGATATTGAAGATGATGGTGATATGATTTGGGTCGGAACCTCGACCGGGTTGGCGCTTTTTTCCAAGAGCAATAATGGCGGGCAGATCGAAGATTTCTATTTTCGGTTCGGCGATCTAAATCCGGAACCGGCTGTATTTGATATAAAGATCATTGGCGATTCAATCTGGGTGGCAACCTCGGCTGGATTGGCGGTGGCCGATAAGAGCGATCCTAATCTTTTAAAATCATATATCAACTGGAGAACCTTTGGTTCATCGCAGTATCCGGAACTTGCCGGGGATACCGTTTCGGCTCTGGCTTATTATGATGGTTCGATTTATCTGGGGACCAATCAGAATACATATGAACTAAATATTGTTGGCAGCGATACATCTTTTACAAAAATTTCCACCCGTGAACCGGCTGCGGTTAATAGTATGACGGTGACCGGGGATACGCTTGCTATTTATACCAGAAACGGATTTTATATTCATACTGAATCAAATACAGTTTGGAACAGTACCGGTACGATTCCAAGCCCAAAATTTTCATCGGGTCGATTTGTCGATGGAGTCCACTGGCTTGGGATGCAAACGATCGGTATATATTACAGCGATAACGGGAGCTTTTTGAAGCTGCCTGATGGAGGTTTGCCCGGCAACTATGTGACAGTGGTCACGGCCAATTCGGATGGAACCGTCGCCGGTGGGTTTCAAACGCGCGGTGTGGCCAGATTTGACAGCAGTGGATGGGTCAATGGTAATATTGTGGGAAATATTGAAAACGGAGTTCGTCAGGGAGTCAGAGCTTTGTTTTTAAACAATGAAAGTGATCTTTGGGCCGGGACCTGGGGAAATGGAGTTATGCTCGACAGACCTGAGGGTGTGATAAACTATGATGAAAATAATTCAACCTTGCTTGGAATTTCCGTCAATCCGAATTATGTAGTTGTCAACAGTATGGTATCTTTTTCGAACCATCTGTTTATGACCAACTATCAAGCGTATGATGGCCGCTCTGTTTCAGTTGTTAATCTTGAGGATAATAGCGAATGGAGATATTTTAATCGCGCCGATAGTTTGACCTCAGAATTTCCGGTTTCAATTGATTATTATAATGGGACAATTGCCATTGGCACCCAGTACACCGGTGTTTTCACCTATTATTGCGGGGATGATCCTTTTATTGAAACCAGTATAAAGGCGGCCAATCTTCGCGAAGATAACCGACGGTTAGGTTCGAATTCGGTAAATGTTGTTAAGTATGACAATTATGGTGTAATGTGGGTCGGTCACAAATATGGATTATCTCGTTATGATGAGGGGATACCTCGTTTTGATGATATTATATTGCCGTCCGGATTTGGACCGGAGGTTACAACGCTGATATTTGATGGCCGGAATAATGCCTGGATAGGAACTCGCAATGGTCTGGCTTTTTATAATACTGCCGCAGGAGATTTTACGGTCTATACAACATTAAATTCCGGCTTGCCGGATAATCAGATAAATGCGTTAACTATCAATTCGGCCACCGGCGATTTGTGGGTTGGGACCACGCTTGGTTTGAGTCGTATGAGATCGACCATCGGAACACCGACAAATGATGTTGCACAAATATCTGCTTTTCCCAATCCATTTCTAATAAGTTCGGGTGCGGAGCGTCTCAATTTTAATTATGATGGTGCCGCGACAGTAAGGATATTTTCTCCGGCAGGGGAGATAGTTCGTAAAATTTCGATAAATGTTCCCTGGGATGGAAAAAATCAGAGCGGTGCCGATGTTGCCGCCGGTGTTTATCTTGCTTTGATTACTAATGAATCAGGTGAGGTTGGTCGCTGCAAGATATTGTTGCTCAGGAATTAATCAAAAACGGCTGGAAACATTTGTTTTTTACATTATCCGTTAAAGAAAAAATATTTTGAATCAGGCAAAGAACAGAAAAGTGCTGGTTATTGGAGGCGCCGGATATATCGGTTCGGTTCTGGTTTCTCATTTATTGAACAGTCAGGACAGTGTTGTTGT
>JAUVBC010000140.1 GCA_030591405.1 Candidatus Zixiibacteriota bacterium | reverse complement strand
TCATAATAGGAATTGTCTTCAACTGTATCTTCAGGATAAAACAGAACCAGAGCAAAGGCTCCAAATATAAATATTATCTGAATAATAATCAGATGAGATATTCTAAATATAAGATTCGGTTTGTTTATTTTTTTCATTCCTGCCTTCCAAAGTCTACATCATTCAAAATATCGGCAGGTTAACGATTTAGCTAAGATGATTTTGGGTTGGGGGGTGAGATAAAAAATGGGAGTGGTGGAGGGGGGATGCCCGACTCTAACGTCAGGTGGCTGGTAAACCAGCGCACACCACTCCCAATATCTCTAACAACTTAATTAGTATACAAGTTCATATACATTCTAATTTTAGCAATATTTATGCCGAATGTTTTAGGCGGGGCGATAATTTACTAAAAAGTCCAGGTTTATGATATCCTTATGTATTTCATAAGGTTATACAAATTATTGGTTTCACATCCTAATGCAGAGTAGTTATATCCGGCATATTAATTATGCAACAGTTTTCATAGTAATTGCAGAAAAAACAAAAAGACCGCCTTTTGAGAACGGTCTTTTTCTTATAATAATCCATCAGATTTCTTAATCCTCAAGCTCTTCGATGTACTTTTCTGCGGCAACCGCGGCGGTAGTGGCATCGCCAACCGCATTGGTAATCTGCCTGACCAACTGACTGCGAACATCGCCACAGGCATAAACTCCTTTTAAAGAAGTCTGCATTGCATTATCAGTTATGATGTAGCCACCCTCATCTTTTTTAAGCTCTTCGCGAGTGATATTCGAATTGGGAACGAAGCCGATAAAAACGAATAACGCTCCGGCCTCGAGTTCCGAAGATTCGCCGGTCTTGACATTTTTTAAGGTAAGTGAACGGACTTTATCATCGCCATTGACCTTTTCGATAACCGTATCCCAGATAAATTCGATTTTTTTATTCTTAAAGGCTCGTTCCTGAATGATTTTCTGTGCGCGAAGCTGATCCCGACGGTGAATAATAATAACTTTTTTGCCAAATTTTGTCAGGAAGATTCCTTCTTCGACGGCGGCATCTCCCCCGCCAGCGACGACAATGACTTCATCTCTGAAAAAAGCGCCATCGCAAATAGCGCAATAGGAAACACCCTTACCGGTAAACTCAACTTCGCCCGGGATATTCAGAAAAGTCGGCGAGCCGCCGGTTGAAAGAATAACCGCTTTTGCTTTATATACATCACCCGAAGCACAAACGACAAACCTGTCATCGCCTTCGGCATAAACTTCTTTAACTTCATCGGAGACAACTTCGAGTCCGAATGATTTGGCATGATCGGTCATTTTCATCGCCAGTTCGCTACCGGAAATTTTTTCGAATCCGGGATAGTCTTCGACCTCTTCGGTATTGGCAATCTGTCCGCCAGGCATATATTTTTCGATCAGAACCGTTTTACGATTAGCGCGGGAACCATACAATCCGGCGGTTAATCCACCCGGCCCGCCACCGACGATCACGATTTCGTATTCTTTTTCGGCCATCTGCTCACCCCATATAAAATTTAAGTTTATTTGCCAATTTAGACATTATAACATCATACGGTACCAAAAGTTCACAACTATCACAAGGTCCCTTTATTTAATAATTTTTCTAAAAATCAACACCCTTTTGCGCCATAATTCCCTTTTGATATGGATGCTTGATCTCTTTCATTTCTGTCACAAGATCAGCATTTTCTATAAGCCAGCTGTTGGCGGAACGCCCGGTTAGAACGAGATGCAATTTTTCGGGCCGCTGTTTTACAAGCTCTTTAAGCTCATCGGGGGTTATCAACCCAAGAGACACGGCAACATTTAACTCATCGAGAATTACGAGATTGAATTCATTGGATTTAATTTTATCCAGTGCAAGATGATATGCCTTCAGAGCCGCTTCGCGGTGCTCCTCATAAGATTTGTCATCATCGATAATCCCGACGAAACCTTCGCCCATGATGTTAAGTTCCACCTCTGGTTCAAGCCGCTTGAGTCCGTCCATTTCACCATATTTCCAACTGCCTTTGATAAACTGCATTATCGAAATTTTCCAACCATAGCCAACGGCTCGAATGATCATACCGAGTGCGGCGGTCGTTTTGCCTTTTCCATCACCGGTATAGACAATCAGGAGTCCCCGTTCTTTATTTTCCGCGCTCATTTATTTCTCCATCACTCATTTTGTGTTCAGCCATAATATTTAAAAATTCAACAGGGTGCAGAACCTTAAAGTTCCCACCAAGTTCGGCCTTGATTTTCATTTTGCAGGCGGGACAGGAGGTCAGAATATACTCGACTCCCATCTGGAAATACTCTTCCCTTTTCTTGTCAAACATCCCTTTGGCTTCCGAGAAATGAGTAAAGCCATATGATCCGGCCTGGGCGCAACAGCGGTCGGCGTACTGGGGATGAATTATTTTCAGATTATCAAAATTGGCCATCAACTTTTCAGGCTCCTTATGAAGCCCGGCGGCGCGAAGATGACACGGATTATGATAAGAAATTTTGTAAGGCCGCTCCGAAGCAATATCTGAAAAATCCAGATCGAGACTATTTAGTAATTCGCTTATATCCATGCTTTTATTTTTCAGCAAAACCGCCTTGGCATGATACTCTGAACCGGGCTCAAAGAGCTCTTCATATTCCTTTAATTTCAACAGGCAGGAGGCGCATCCGGTGATGACTTTATCGAAGTTGACTAATTTATCAATATTATATTTTGCCTTGCCGATCATATTTTCACGATGGCCATAAGTTTCGTGCGGCAATCCGCAACATTTCTGTTCGGGAATTTTAAGATCAATATTAAGGCGGTCGAAGATATTAAAGAGCGCCTCGCCAAAATTTGATTCAAGAAGATTATCGGCGCATCCGTGGAACAGTGCAACGTCGCCGCTATCCCCCAGCTTCGACTCAAAACGCTGACGCAGATTTTCTTTGGCCAATTTGGGAAATTCTGTCGATTTATCGAAACCAAATGGTTTTTTGCCGACAGTCGATATGATACTCTTGCCGAAATCGGAGGCTATCATCGGTTCGAACATCTTTCCCAATTTCAGGGTCAACCCAAAGAGAGCGTCATTATCGGTAACAGCAACAATCGCCTTGGAAAGAGCCGAACGCTTGCCAGCCCGGTATTTCATTATTTCATCAGATATTTTCACTCCGGCGGGACAAACGGTGGCACAATTCTTGCAATTTAGGCAGTAGTCAAGATATTTATCAAGGTCCTTTCGCTTGGCGGCCGATTGGTTTAATATCCTCAGCCATCCGCGCGGGCTCATATCTTCCCGGCGAAAATAATCATAGACCGGACAATAGCCATTACACTTGCCGCAGGCGGCGCAGTACGATTTTATTTTCTCAAAATCGATATTGTCGGCGAATGGTTTTGTACTTATTATCGAATCAGGTGAAAGAAGATTGTCCGGATCGAGAGTCTTTTTTATCTCTACAAATAGATCATAGATTTTTTCACCATACATTTTTTTCAATACCGGAGCCCTAAGCATGCCATCGGCATGTTCGGCAGTGATTGATCCACCAAGTCCGATCACTTTATCATAGACAGTATCATAAATTTCTTTGGCCAGTTCAAAATCAGCTTCAACATTCAAATCAAAGAGCGGACGGATATGAAGATTGCCATCCCCAATATGGCCGAATATACCAAAAATCAGGTTATGTTTGTCGAACAGGTCGGTGATAAATTCAATAAAGGCGGGTATCTCCTGCGGCGGAAGCGAGACATCTTCAATCAATGAAATCGGCCTTTTGGTCGGATGATGACGGTAGAGCGTTGGGACGATTGCTTTGCGGGCCTTCCAGAGTGGCGCGGCCGACTCGGCATCAAAGGCAAAATCAACCGGCGCAGAAAGATCGAGTGTTTCAACGAGATCGAGGAACTGTTCACGCCGGATTTCGGTATCTTCGTCGAATTCGAGAAGCAACATACCTGCGGCGCTACCAGGAATATTATGCTTTTCCCGTCCAATTAGATCGAGGGTGGCGCCATCGACGATTTCCAGACCGGAGGGTGCAAGTTTCAAAATCGGCTCAACTGCTTGACCGGCTTCGACCATCGAATTAAAATATAGTCTTGCCGTTAATCTTTCTTCCGGTATTTTCAGCAGATTCAGTTTGGCGGAGGCCAAAATTGCCAGAGTTCCTTCCGATCCGGCCATTAGAGCAGGCAGATTGAAGATTCCATAGTCGAGTTCTCGAACAACCTGATACAGATTATACCCGGCGGAATTTTTCTTTAGCCTTGGCCATTTTTCCTTGATCAGGTCAGAGTTTTTTATCAGTAAATCATAGACTGTTTTATATTCAGGGTTTTCACTTAAAAAAGTATTGAAGTCGACCGAATCTACTTTTAGCTTGCGTAAATAAATCAGATTTCCATCCGGCTTATAAACACCAAGCTCTTGAATAAATTCAGATGTTAGGCCATATTTCACCGAGCGGGGACCGGACGAATTGTTCGAAATCATACCGCCAATCTGACAACTATCGCCCGATGACGGATCAGGTGGGAAAAACAGATTAAACTTACTAATTCCCAAATTTAATTCATCATAGATTATACCGACCTGTGTTATAACAATTTTCCCGGTCGGATCAATCGCAATAATCTGCTTAAATTTTCCAAAATCGAGGATTATCCCGTCGCCTAATGCTCCCCCGGTCAAGCCGGTTCCGCCCCCTCTCGGAGTGATTGACAAGCCTTTACTGCGCGCATAATCGATTGCCTCTTTGATATCTTTCGAGTTTTCGACCTGCCAGACCATTTTCGGATCAATCTGGTAAATCGAGCCATCGGAAGAATAAGCGGTTAATCCTGTTTTTTCGGAAAATTTTGCCATAAAAGCCACTAACTCTAACTTTTTTTTAGTTTAAAATTACAGGTTATTTGATTTATGCCAAAAAGTCAATGTTATATTAATTATATACAAAAATTAGCCTCTAATTCTTATGGTATACAATAAACAAAGAAATTGAATTTGTGAAATAAATAACAATATTCTATTGACATCCTCAAAATAAAAAGTATAATTTCAGCAGAAAAAAATAGATAGTAAAGGTCGAATTCCTTTTAATTGCCGGGGTATAAAAATATGCAATTTACAAAAGCGGAAGGATATGGCATCCTAGGCGTCCCTTATTTGGCAGAACAAAAAGAGGGATTGATTGTCCCCTTATCCCAAATAGCTGAATCTCAGAATGTTCCGGAAAAATTTCTGGCCAAAATTTTCCAAAATTTGACAAAAACAGGCTTAGTAAGGTCTCACCGCGGCGTCAAGGGCGGTTTTTCATTTACCAAAAACCCCAAAGAGGTCAAAATTAAGGAAGTTGTCGAGGCTATTCAGGGTCCGTATGCTTTGGCCAAGTGCTTTTTAGATGCTGTTAATTGTGACAAATATGATACCTGCCCGGTTAGGATTATTCTTGAAAAGGCACAGACGGCGATGATGGCAGTTTTTTCAGAATATACTCTGACAGATATGATGGCCTGGAAAAGTGAGCTAAAAAAACAGTAATTGTAGTTTGGCAAAGAACTGATTGAATGCCGGTTCAAATTGTTTATAATAGACATTTATTGGAACTGACAAATAGTGAGAAAGGGAAAGTATGCCGGTAAAATCTGATATCTGGATTAAAAATATGGCGCAAAAGCATGCGATGATTCGTCCCTTTGCGGCCAAGCAGGTAAAGAAAGGAATCAGTTACGGTCTTTCTTCCTACGGCTACGATATCCGGGTGTCCGATCAATTTAAAATCTTTACCAATGTCAATAATACGATTATCGACCCCAAGGATTTCAAGACCGATTCATTTATAGATGTAAAAGCAAAATCAATTATCATCCCCCCAAATTCATTCGCTCTCGCCCGCACTGTCGAGTATTTTAAAATACCGCGCGATGTTATCACAATCTGTCTTGGCAAATCAACCTATGCCCGATGCGGCATCATCGTTAATGTCACTCCCTTTGAACCGGAGTGGGAAGGGTTCGCGACATTGGAACTTTCGAATACCTCGCCCCTGCCAGCTAAAATCTATGCCAATGAAGGGATTGCCCAACTTCTGTTTTTGGGCGCCGATGAAATCTGCAAGGTTTCATATAAGGACAAGAAGGGGAAGTACCAGGGGCAGAAGGGTATTACGCTGGCGAAAACTATCTAAAAAATAATTTTCCTTA
>JAUVBC010000097.1 GCA_030591405.1 Candidatus Zixiibacteriota bacterium | reverse complement strand
GAATTATTTTTTCTATTTTCTCCGAGATATTATTGGTGTCCTCACGATCGGCGCGAACAATCTGCTGCGATTGGGCCATAATTCTGGTTTTGATTGTTGTCCTGCGTTCGGAATCATTGACAAGAAAATCGCGGCTGATATTGCATTGTTTTAATAAGAGTGATAGTTTGACCGAAGCGTCATCTTCGCCAACCGTTCCCAGCAAAATCGGCTCATCGCCCAAGGTGGCGATATTATTGGCAACATTAGCCGCCCCGCCCAGTTTTAATCTCTCTTCTTTGATATCTACCACTGGGACCGGTGCTTCCGGAGATATCCGACCGACATCGCCATAAAGGTATTCGTCGAGCATGATATCGCCAAGAATAAGAATTTTCGCTTTACCAAAATTGGCAATTATTTTTTCTATGTTTTCAGGTTTAATTGACATATAATTAACTTTTAATCTATATTGTTTAAACTTTTTGCCAATATATAAAAAAGCAATTCGTCTAACAAGGGAAATGAAGGAGATAAAAGATATGCAAATGAAACCGCAGCAGCTAAAAATTGAACTCGGTGAGAAGGAAGCGGAAGGGATTTACGCCAATATGGTTATGATCGCTCATTCGGCGACTGAGATTATTCTTGATTTTGCCCGGATAATGCCCGGCGCTCCCAAAACCAAAGTTCAGGCCAGGATAATTATGACCCCGGCTCATGCCAAATTATTACAAAAAACGCTGGAAGATAATCTTAAGAAATTTGAAAAACAGTTCGGCGAAATAAAAATCCCGGGTGGTCCAGATGCTTTACACGGCGGGAAAATCGGATTTGAAACTTCTGGGAATGGAGACGAAAAAAGTGACTAAAGGATATTTTGCCTTTGTTTTACATAATCATCTGCCTTATGTGATCGATCATGGTAAATGGCCGCACGGAATGGACTGGCTTAACGAAGCGGCGGGGGAAACCTATATGCGATTGGTTGCTGCGATAAAAGAACTTGTTGCCGAAGGATACAAGCCAAAATTGACCATTGATATCTCGCCGGTTTTGTGCGAGCAGTTGGCCGACGAATCTTTTAAGGTTGAATTCGGCGAGTATCTCAAGATGAAAGTGAAATCGGCCGGTCTAGATGCTGAAGAGTTTCATAAATACAATCAAAAAAATATGCTGGCTACGGCGCAGGAATGGGAAAAGTTTTATAAAGAGACATATGATAATTTTGAGGCGATGGATCGTGACATTATTGGTCAACTTCGCAAACTTCAGGATGATGGTTATCTTGAAATTATGACTTGTGGAGCCACCCACGGATATTTTCCGCTTTTATCACGCGATGAATCGGTTCAGGCTCAGGTCAAAATGGCTGTTAAAAATTACAAAAAACATTTTGGCCGCGACCCGAAAGGTATCTGGTTGCCCGAATGCGCCTATCGACCCCGCTACGACTGGACTCCGCCGGTGCCGATAAACGGCAAAACCGAAACTTATTCTCGTAAAGGAGTTGATGAATTCCTGTCTGAAAATGGCCTTGATTTCTTTATTGTCGATTCGGCTCTTTTGCAGGGCGGTAAATCAATAGGTGTTTATTTTGATCGGTTTGATGCTTTAAAGCGTTTGTGGGGACAATTTGAATCACAATATAAACCTCGTGAAATTGATACCGAAAAAACGCCGCGAGAATTGTATCTGGTCAGCTCAGCCGCCGAAGGAAAAAAACCGGCGACAATTTTTACTCGTGACCCGGAAACAGGTCTGCTGGTCTGGTCTGGTGAACATGGTTATCCCGGCGATGGCAATTATCTTGATTTTCATAAAAAGCGGTTCCCAGGGGGACATCGTTATTGGGCGGTAACATCGGTAAAAGCAGATCTGGCCGACAAAAAAGAATATAATCAGAAAGAAGCATTTGCGAGAACTCCTGAAAATGCGTCTCATTTTGCCGGGAAAGTAAGTGATATATTAACCGAATATTACAAAGATTCGGGTAGGGCCGGAGTATTGATGGCTCCCTATGATGCCGAACTGTTTGGCCACTGGTGGTTTGAGGGCCCGCTGTTCCTGAAAGAAGTTATTAAAAATGTCTGCGAAAATGCTGAAATAGAAAACACATTTTTGAGCGAACATATTAATCGCGTCAAACCGACCGACATTATATCGATTCCGGAAGGAAGTTGGGGCGAGGGCGGACATCATTATATCTGGCTAAATAAAGATAATGAGTGGACCTGGAAACATATTTATAAAGCCGAAGATAAAATGTGTCAGTTGGCCAGCCATTATGTCGCCAATAAAGACAGTATCGATCTGGAAACAGTTGAGATCTTAAAACAGGCGGCCAGAGAATTGATGCTTCTGTCGGCCTCCGATTGGCAGTTTTTAATTTCGACCTGGGCGGCCCGCGATTATGCCGAATTAAGATTGGCTGAGCATTACACTGATTTCAACAAATTAGCAGAGTTGGCGGATAAAAAAATCAACGGGGAAAATCTGACCTCCGGTGAACTTGAGTTTTTTGGAGACTGCAAAAAACGCGATTCACTTTTTGAGGAAATTGAACTGGAATGGTTTGCATCGGTTGAATATCCGATTTAGTTATTATATTTTTAATTAAATAAAATACTAAAACTGCAGGAGGTATCGCCCCCTGCAGTTATTTATTCCTTTTCAAATTACTTGACATATTTTTATGGTCAAGTATATTATTTATATAATTCGTTATTATTGATTTAGTTGATAGCCAAAGTAAAACATATTCCCCATTAGGGGGAAACCAATTCTCAGGAGGAACTATGAAAAAGTTTACCGCCTTCGTTATGTTGGTATTTATGGCAATTGCCGTCTTGCCCGATGCTTATGCTCAGGACAATGGCGATGTTAATTGCGATGAAGCCATTAATATCCTTGATGTTGTTTATCTAATAAATTTTAAGTACAAATCTGGCCCTGACCCATGTGAATTCTCAGCCAATCCGGGTGTGTCATGGGTGCATTATAGTTCCAGAAGTATCGACGTCTCTTATTCATGGAGTAATCTTGCCACTCTGTATTTTTTGGCGCCCGATGATGGCTGGGCATCGGTTAGTTTCTCACTTGTGGTGTACACCGAAACTTATAATCTTGTTTACAGATTGTATGATGAGGTTCCACGAGAAGAAGAACCGGATCGAACCTACTCTGAGATATCCCAATATAATCCCGACTCACCTTTGAGTTGGACCGAAGTGTTCCCGGTGACGGAGGGATTGAATACAATCCATCTTGATGTCAGAGGAATCTGGCGAGGTGAGGATGGAGAAGAACCAACCAGAACAATGATTAATTTTAATAATGTGAATATGTCGGCCAACTATTTCCCGGAAGATTATACTGTTATTCCGCGCGATTAATTTCCAATAGAATATAATTTATTAAACCGGTTTATATATATAAGCCGGTTTTGTTTATAAGATGATGTTATCTTGCCTCAGAATAATAGTCCGCATTTCTTTATTTTAATTACAAAATTGAATTAATGTTGGATTTAAAATTACTATGAAAAACAAGATTGGTTTAATTCTTGGCCCTGTTCTGGCTATTATATTACTTCTGTTTTTTGACCTTGGGGGATAGCTATTCTATTTGGCGGTATGGATGGGAGGACAATTAACAGGATTTAGGCAATTTTCACCAATTATAATTATTGGCGGTATCTGCCTGATGATGACCTTCATGACCGAGCTGACCTCCAATACCGCCACAACTGAAATGATTTTGCCGATTTTAGGCTCATTGGCAGTCGCTATTCAGCTAAATCCTCTGCTGCTTATAATACCGGCCACCCTTTCGGCATCTTGTGCCTTTATGCTTCCGGTTGCCACCCCTCCCAATGCTATTATTTTCGGAACAAATAAGATCAAAATAAGAGATCTTGCTCGAACCGGTCTATTACTCAATCTTATTGGCGTGATATTGGTAACAATAACTGTCTATTTTCTGGGACCATATGTTTTCAATATTGACCTGACCGAGTTTCCTGTTTGGGCAAAATAAATAGAATTTTATTGCATTTTATCTATTGATTATATAGATTTATTTTAGTATAGTAAAGAATCATTAAATCATCAGGGGAATTAGATAAAACAAAACGAAATATTTTTTGTCTGGAATCAAACATTTCTTGACAAGAGACGTAGTATTTTATTAATTGACTTAAATTTATAAGGGGAAAGAAATATGGTATCTTTAAAATCACATTATGGTCTGAAAGCAATCGTTGCTTTGGCGGATGCCTATGGAAAGGGCCACATCCAGGCAAAGCAGATTGCAGCCAAACAGGACATTCCTGTTAGGTATTTAGAATTGTTACTGTCGCAGCTTCGACGGGCTCGGATGGTGAATGCCATTCGCGGAAAGAATGGTGGATATGTTCTTTCGAAGAAGCCGGATAAGATTACAGTTTGGGATGTTGTCACTGTGTTCGAGGGCAAAATAATTTTTGCTCAGACAGAATCACCAATGGGTAACAAGAAAACTCCAGGCGCTTATATTAACGTTTGGAAAGAAGCTGAAAAGAAGATGGTTGATTATTTGAAATCAATCAAAATCTCAAAGCTGGTTGAGGCTGTTAAATCTGGGCGCAAAACGTACGTTATGTAATATATTTGCTAAAGTATGATTGCCCGCAATATTACAAAGCTAATAGGCCGGACTCCGATGGTTTCACTAAACCAAATCGGAGACGGCCTATTTGCATCTATCATCGCCAAATTAGAGTCGTTCAATCCATGCTCTTCGGTCAAAGACAGAATTGCTCTTTCTATGATTGATGATGCGGAAAAAAAGGGCCTGATCAAGAGCGATTCAACAATCATCGAACCGACCTCGGGGAATACCGGGATCGCTTTGGCTTTTATTTCCGCCGCACGAGGGTATAAACTTATTTTGACAATGCCTGAGACAATGTCTGTTGAGCGTCGGGCTTTATTGAAAGCTTTGGGTGCAGAACTTGTTCTCACACCGGGACCGGATGGAATGCCGGGTGCAATAAAGAAAGCCGAAGAACTGGTCAAATCAACTCCCGGATCATTTATGCCCGATCAATTTAAAAATCCGGCTAATCCTTATATTCACAAAGTTACAACCGGCCCGGAAATATGGAATGATACCGATGGCCAAATTGATATTCTTGTTTCCGGAGTAGGAACTGGCGGAACAATTACCGGTACTGGCAGCTTCCTGAAAGAGAAAAACCAGGGAATCAAGTTAATTGCAGTTGAGCCGGAGGCATCGCCATTTCTTTCAAAAGGCGAGAAAGGCCCGCATCCGATACAGGGAATTGGGGCTGGATTCAAACCGGATATTCTGGATTTGGCACTGATTGATGAAATCATAACCGTAACCAATGACGAAGCGATTGGTACTACTCGTCGGATGGTTAGGGAAGAAGGGGTCCTTGTTGGGATATCATCGGGGGCAAATATTGCCGCGGCAATTAAGATTGCCTCACGACCTGAAAATAAGAGCAAGACAATTGTTACTTTTGTTTGCGATACTGGAGAAAGATATTTATCGACTCCAACTTATTCAGAAATCTAGTTTCATCTCTGATATTATTGTTTCATAGTTAATCATCGTTTCATTATGCGTTCCAATCTGAAATCATAAATCAAATTAATGCCAAATTCCGGCAGTAAAATTTAGCGGTAATTATTTTCTAATAGCCTATCCCGCAATAAGTAAGATAAATATTCAGATTATAATTTATCTTTTGGCACGCCTAATGCTAATACTACACTTTGGTTGTTCGAGACCAGGACGACAAAAGATTTGTTCTAAAAAAGGGGCAAAAAGGGGCAAAAGGGGGTCAGGAGGGAGCAACAAAAGCTTTCGACTGAGTTCGCTTTAGAAGTGCAGGGGAAATCTGAGGCGAATTATTTGATAGCCGGATTAATAGTCCGGCTATTTTTTATTGCCTTTGATATTTTCCCGACTTAATTTGCCATATGAAAATGAAACAATTTAGATTTGGAATATCGACCACGGTTGATTACACGATTGAAATAGAAATTCTTTTCCGGTTATTTTCCAAATACAAATTTCACTTTGTTTCAATTGGTGCAAATTACAAACATCATTTCTTCCCGGATAAAAATAAATTTGCCGACCTGATCAAATTGGCTGAAGACTACAATCTTCTGATTGATTCGATTCATATTCCTTTTGGTGCTGATTATGATCTGGCAAACCCAATTGAAAAAGAACGTCTATTTGCAATCGATAATGTTATTAAATTCCTTGATTATATTTCTGAAAATAATATCCCAATAGGTGTATTGCATCCGCATCATTATCTGAAGGATACAAAAGAAAACGCGCTTTTGCTTGCCACAGAATCAATTAAGAGGATTCTCAGCAAAAAACCGGAAAACATCAAAATTGCCGTGGAGAACCTGCCGGATGCCAGAGGTTCCTGGATCGCCGATCAATTGTTTGCTATCTTCAACTCTAATGAAATTGGGTTCTGCTATGATAGTTCGCATGAGAATATGAGTGGGCCGCCGTTTCATCTCTTAAAAAAACATAATTCCAGATTGATAACATGTCATCTTTCCGATAATCATGGAGTCTCTGATGAACATCTGGTTCCGGGCGATGGCGATATAGACTGGAGTGAGCTCTTTTCATATGTCGAGAAGGCAGAATCTTTTAGAAATATTCTATTTGAAGTTGGAACCGGTGAAAAACTTTCGGTTTCTGTCGAGGATTATATAAAAAGAACGGCTCAAAAAGCGGCTGAGATTTTTGGAGGCGGTGGCCAATCCAAAAGCAGTTGATTTTGACAGACAAGAAAGCGAAAAAACTTGGGAACTTATTGACGCTATTGCAATTTAAATTAAAACCATATATGATTTGGCAATTTCTTACGAATGAACTATTTTGGGAGAAGTTTTAGATAGTTATTGATTATTTTTAGAAGGAGTTGATTTGATGAGTATTTCGTTAAAAAAACCGATCAGTTATTTTGTTTCTATGGCTTTAGTAGGATTAGTTTTGGCAACCGCGGTTTCGGCTCAGCATGAAGCCTCTGACAGTATTATGGTGTTTAGCGGAGAATTGATATCAAATCGACAACTTGTTGAGGCAGAATCAGTGCTTGGCGAAGCAATCTGGGACGATTCCGAATATGCTCCGTTGTATATTCAACGCGGAATTGTTTATGGTATGCAGACTAAATTTAAAGAGGCTATCCCGGATTTTACAAAAGGGATTGAACTTGATCCGAAAATGCCCGAAGCTTACTATAGCAGGGGATTGGCATATACAAAAACCAAAGATTTTGATAATGCTTTAAAAGATTACAATAAGTCGATTGAACTAAACCCCGAATATGCAGACGCCTATTATAACCGTGGTCTTATTTTTTATAGAAATGCAAATTATGATGGCGCTTTTGATGATTTCACAAAAGCTGTACAACTTAATTCTAGATATGCAAAGGCATATTATAATCTGGGGTTGATTCATAATACAAGAAGAGTCGCCTCCTTTAATGCAAAAGACAGTCTGGGTTATTTGGAGAATTATGAATTAGAAGTTGAAAATTATGATCGCGCCATAAGTCTTGATCCCAAATATACTGATGCCGTCTATAATCGGGGGTTGGCCTATCTAAAATTAAGAGAGTTGGAAAAGGCTGAAAAAGATTACAAAAGGGCGATTTTTCTAAATCCTAAATTTAGAGAG
>JAUVBC010000030.1 GCA_030591405.1 Candidatus Zixiibacteriota bacterium | reverse complement strand
TGGGACAATCCGGGTATCCGAATATGAGCCGTCAATTACCGTTTTATTTTCCCGATTTGAAACGAGGCTGGACATATTTTGCCAAAAGAAAACTTAAAGCGCTGATACAAAGTCACGATATTTCAGCCGTCATAACAACCGCTCCGCCGCCATCGGTTAATCTGCTTGGTTTGGAAGTTAAGAAGATGTCGCAAATACCCTGGGTGGCTGATTTGAGGGATTATTGGTTTTCACTTCCGATTGAGAAAATATATACTGATGGGCCAAAAAGAAACTATTCGCTGCGACTCAAAAATCAAATACAGAAACAAGCCGATCAGATTATTTCAGTGAATCATGACATCAAGAAATATTATAGTCGTGGCGAGGTAATCATGAATGGTTCTGACCGATCAGTTTTAGAAAAGTGGCAGAAATCCCATGAGATCACTAACGAAAAACTTACGATTGGTTTATTAGGTACATTCAATTATCTGGTTCCGGTGGAGCCGCTGTTTGAAGCAGTCAGAAAAATAATTGACAGTAATAAAATATTGGAAGAAAAAATACAAATTATTCATGCCGGTTATACTGATTCCGAATTTGATAATTTGATAAATAAGTATGCTCTGGGTAAGATAGTAGTAAAAAAGGGTTATCTTGAACGATCCCGAGCGATTGAGGAATTGTTGCCTTGTGACATTTTGTATATAGGTGTTAACAAATTCGACGAGTATAATATTCTTCCGGGACGAGTTTTTGATTATCTGGTATCTGGCAAACCGGTTTTGGGTCTGGTGCCGGCAAACTCTGATATAGCATCCTTACTTGATGATTATCCGTATGGAACTTCGATTACCGACTATGATTCAGAAAAAGTTGTGACCTATTTGAGAACAGTTTTGGAAAAGAAGATGAATAATAGTTTGCCGACACAGAGCTTTGAATATGGTGCCGAAAAATATACGATGCCGGTTTTGGCCAAAAAATACGCAGCGGTCCTTGATCGATTGGTGTGATGAAAGAAAATAAATATATATCAGTGGTCGTGATCAGTTTCAACGGGATGGAGTTTATAGAGGATTGTCTGACAACAGTACAAAATTCTCTTGAGAATGTCGAATCTGAAATTCTCGTAGTTGACAATGGTTCTATCGATGGTTCCGTTGAATTGATAGAGAAGAAATTCCCCAATATTCAGCTTATTAAAAACATGAAGAATCTTGGATTTGCCAAAGCTGTCAATCAGGGATTTGAAAAGACTACTGGAGAATATATTCTTCTCTTAAATCAGGATACAAGAATTGTTGATGATGCTATTGTCAAACTTGCCGAGCGAATGAAAAGTGATCCGAATATTGGTACAATCGGTCCAAAATTTATCGGATTTGACGGACAGCTTCAAAAAGCATGTCGCGCCTTTCCGAGATATCGTGATTTAATATTCACATTTCTGGGGTTGTCAAAGCTGTTTCCGAAATCAAAAATATTTTCATTTTGGAAAATGGGTTGGTTTGATCATTTGCTGGAAGCGGAAGTCGATCAACCGATGGGTGCGGCTTTAATGGTTAAAAGGTCGGTGCTTGATAAAATCGGCGGTTTTGATGAGCAGTTTCGGATATTTTTTAATGATGTCGATTTCTGCCGCCGGGCAAAAGAAAACGGATATATTAATCTGTACTATCCAACGGCTGTGATCGAGCATTATTATGGCGGAACAATCAGGAAAATGAAACCGCAAATGGTAATGGAATGGCACCGAGCGATTGTGAAATATTATAGAAAATATAGTGAAACTATACCGAGTAAAATTACCGCCCTGTTTTGGTGTGTGTTTTTAATACTGCTCTCTTATCCGAGAGCATGGTATCATAGAGTAGTAAAATTATAGGTGGTGATATTTGCACTACTTAAGCATCGTCATCTTTTTAGTTTCAATAAATTCACCGGTTTTAAGTCGATAAAAATAGATACCTGATGATAGCGGCCGATTATGTACGTCACTTGCATTCCAGGTGTAAGTGTATTCGCCAGCCGGTTGATACCCGGGATTGTATTTACTTATTAGCTGACCAAGAATATTAAATATCTCCAAAGTTACCTCGTCAGTTTTTGGAAGCGAATAGCGAATGGTCGTGGAAGGATTAAATGGATTCGGAAAATTCTGTTCCAGGCTATAATATTCGGGAAGCTGTTGTTTTGTTTCTTCATTGTCGTCAAGCGTGATGGTCGGGGAGTAAACGACCTTAAATATTGTGCAACTATCTTTGTAGGCGGTGAGATAATAATCATTTCCATATAAGAGATCGACCTGCGATTCATAATTGCCGTTTTCATCGGTTAAGCCTGACTCAAGAATCTCACCATTCTTCGTTATTACAACCGTCACATCAGGAATTGGAGCGTTGTTAATCGATGCAAAAAAGGAGGCGGCACCTTTGCTGGCCGAGACGTCAAGGTTAAGCTTTGACGGTTTTGTCTGATAGTACTTAACAGTTGGGTCACCAAAGAAATTCTGTCCATATATCAAGTCGCGATAATATGGGTAATCGAGCCATGAGTAATACATCGCCTTAACCGGGCTGCCTTCAGCATCACCGTAAAGATGTTTTGTAAATGATGCCTCCAGAAAATAGCTGGAGTACACCCAACCCCAGCGGGAATAGGCGACCATTCCAATTGCGCCGGCATTTTCCGCGGCAATAACTGATTCGACAAACGACCAGTCATCGGGCAAGCTGTTGGTGCTATCAAGATCATATCCGCCGACCTGACAGGAAAGCGAATAGTACAGCGACACTTTTCCATTAGGTTCCAGATTCAGCAGACTCCCGTGAGGGCTGTTCTGCGGTGATGAAAGGATCAATGATGCCGGCCAGCCATCATAACCGGAGGCCTTCACCCTGAAACCATCGCGACGGCCATGCGCCAGAATGTGGATAAAACCAAAACCTTCGGATATTTTATTAATTCCTTCGGCGCCATTCGGATTGGTTGGGCTGGCGTCGATCCCATCCGGCATTTCGATAGTTTGCGCCGTATCGCAAAAAACATTGACGGGCAGTTCATTGGCGATATAACCATGTTGTCCCATCGACGGATAGTCGCGCATCTGATCGGAGCTGAAAATTAAAGTTTTTTCGAGATAATCAAAATCGCCATTGCCGGGATTTGTCTGATACAGAATAAGTTTGGAGACATAATTTTCAATTGCCTCTATTGTCATAACCGGCAATCGTCCGACTAAAAGTTCCGGAACTATATCCGGGGAGTCATGGGTCGGCTCACCCCAGATACCATCGCCATCAAGATCCCAGTCGCCGTCAAGGTCGGCATAATACAGATCGGACGGCATCAGATTATATGGATCCGAGGGTGCTGTACTGGTATTGTAATAATACAAATATCTAACCGGGACAACAACATCATTACCACCCAATAGAACATATTCGCCGCCGTTATTATAAAAATCTATCAGATAATTTCGAATCTTTTCAATATTATCGATACCGGAATAATTGGTATAAATTGAATCGGTAAACTTGATGATAGTCGGGATTCCAGTAGCATTTTTGAATTCAACCAGATCTTCGAAAGCCGGAGCAAGATCGGGTGAAGTGATAATAACATATTTGGGAACTGCATCGCCGCCATCAGAAGAGCCTACTTTACTTGAAAACATATTGTTATGATCTGATGAATAATTATTGAGCGCCGAAAAAAGAGATTCGCCGGTATAGGTGCCGTTCTGGGGTGCATCGATGCTGATAGTTATTTTGGTGTTCAATGTAAGATTATTATCTTTATCGATAGTAATCGGTAAAACTGAAAGAGCAATTATAGTTAAGTCGCCCTTTTTGATGATCTGTTTGTCATATTGAACATTTTCAAAATTTGAGATATCATGCAATGGCGAAGTTTTTTGCCTGTTTTCAAGTGCCGTTATCAAACCGCTAAATTTTATTTGATCTTCCGGTACCATTCCAAGAAGTGATTGATCAAGTCCTTCAACCGAAACATTAATGTCAGAGAGACTGGCTGATGAATTTATATAAACTGTTTTCACCGGCAGCGATAGTTCCGGGTTGACCGTAATTGTCTGAGTTTTTGGGTAGATATAATTATTATTGTTATCAGATTGAAGCAGAGAGTCGGGGGAGAAGCTCAATTCAATGGTATCGGCCATAGCTGATAATCCTATTAAAAGGCAAAAAACAATGATAAAAGATGTTTTTCTCAGTTTCATCCGACTTCTCCTGTTTCAATTTGAGTCAATTGGTGTTATTGCAAGTGGTTTGCCTTTTGGGCGGGATGTAGGGATATTTTAAAAAAACTATGTAACTGTTTGTCCCACAGCCTTCATTTTATTCGAATTGAAATGAGGAGGCAGATTATAAAAAATTGTTTGGATAAAATATATTGTTGTCGCCCCACACTTTATGGAATTGATATGAACTTATTTTTGAACTGCCTGAATACAAGAACAATCCGGAAATATATATAACTGAAGGTATTAGATGTATAAGGTATATTTTTATTTCTTAGTGATTGTATCTTAACAGGTTATCTATAATAAAAAATATGTTTTTTTCCTTGACTTTATTTGTAATTTATTGCTTAATAGGGGAGAAAATTGGAATAAAGTGGTGCAAAGTGGAGGACGCCGAATGGAAGGCTTTTATGGCCAGTTCACAGTATTGATGGACGAGAAGGGACGGATCTCTCTGCCATCGAAACTAAGGCCTTCAGAAAAACAAGCCAAACAGGACAATGAGTTCATTCTTACCAAAGGTTTGGACGGATGTCTTGCACTTTACCCTACAAGCGAATGGCAACAAATTCAGCAGCGTCTCGGTGAACTGAATTTCACCCAGAAAGATTTCAGATATTTCAGCCGTTTGCTTCATTCCGTAGCCGTTAACATTAACCTTGACCGTCAGGGCCGATTACTTATTCCCTCACATCTTCAGCAGGATGCCGGAATAAACAAGGAAATTTTGGCTATTGGAGTTTATCGATGGATCGAATTCTGGAACCCCGAATCGTATCGCCAATATCTCAGCCAGTATGGTCAAAGCTACGAAGATGTAGCGGAAAAGTTATTTGATCTCAACCGAGGGCAAGAATAGTAGTTTATATCATCTGCCGGTGATGCCGGAAGAGGTTTTGTTCTATCTGATTTCTCGTCAGGATGGAACCTATCTCGACATGACCTGCGGTGGTGGCGGGCATTTAAGTATTCTCTCAAAAAGCCTATCCAATGAGGCTGTTCTTTTCGGATTCGATCGAGATAATGAGGCGGTAAAAGCCGCAAGTGAAAACCTAAAGGGTGCTGCACAAGAGACACATATTGTAAACAGTAGATTCAGCGAGATAAACAGAGTGGCCAAAGAAAACAAGATCGACAAAGTAGATGGAGTCCTTTTTGATCTGGGAGTGTCATCACATCAGATCGACTCATCAGAGCGAGGGTTTTCTTTTATGAAGGATGGTCCGCTTGATATGCGGATGAATGCGAATGATGGTTTGACCGCTGAGACAGTCGTTAATGAATATTCTACCGATAAGTTACTCGAGATTTTTCGCATTTACGGAGAACAGCGTAAGGCGCGGCGGATCGTGACGGCAATTGATAAAAAAAGACAAGAAGAAAAAATCGATACAACGCATAAATTACAGACTGTATTAAAATCTGCAGTTTCCGGAAAAGATTTAAACAGCACGTTGGCAAGACTGTTCCAGGCTATCAGAATAGAAGTTAACGGTGAACTGGATGAATTGACCACAGCTCTGCCGGAGGCTCTTGACCTGCTCGCGCCTGGCGGACGATTGGTTATTATGTCATACCATTCACTTGAAGATAGAATTGTAAAACGATTTTTTAATGAGCGGGCCAAAGGATGTGTCTGTCCCGATAATTTCCCGGTCTGTGCCTGTGGCAAAAAACCGGAAGTTAAAATATTAACAAAAAAAGTTGTAAGACCCAAAGATGAAGAGGTTGTTTCTAACAGTCGGGCTCGTTCAGCCAGACTGCGGGCGGCCCAGAAATTAAATTGATAATATGAAGAGTTCAAAAAGCACATATCGGCCGCGGCGGAAAACTGGTTCTCAAAAAAAAGGAGGACTTTTGTCTTCCGGTTCATTTATTTCCACTCTGGTGGTGGTCGCTTTGGTCTTATTTGCCTGTACTCATATCTGGCAGAATGTTTATATCCTAAATCTGTCGACCGAAGTCGGCACTTTAAAACAAGAAAAAAATCAGATTAAAGATTTGATAAAGAAAAATCAAGCCGAGATAAATGACCTCTGTCGCCACTCAAGGATCGAGCAGTTGGCTTTTGATAAATTCAAATTGCGGCAAACTGCCTCGGAAAATATGTTTACGTTGGTTTCAAAGCGGAAGTTTTCCAAAAACTATCAGTTTGCCGATTTGATAAGTTCGTTTCAAAAGGTGGCCGATCATTTTCCGGTGATTACCGAAAGCAAAGCCGAAGGTAAAGAGATATTTGATTTCGATGAAGAGTAAATTTAACAAAGTCCGGTTGCTGTTTTTGTATGTCGTGATAACGGCGGTCTGGATAATTCTGCTGGCACGGCTGGGAACAATCCAATTGGTCCATGGCTCCGAATATGGCGAAAAAGCGCGGGCGCAATCATCGGGAAAAACAAAAGTGCAGGCCGAACGGGGGATAATTTATGATCGAACCGGGCGGGAGGTTGCCATCAATATTGTTGGCAGTTCGTTATCGGCTTATCCGCGGAATAAATCAGAAGTAAATAAAATCCATCGTTATCTTAATCGTATCAATGGTTGGAAATCGGGGACCAGTCGAAAAAAATACAAATTAAAACCGGAAAGATTCAGATGGATCAAAAGAGATTTATCAGATAAACTGGCGACGCAAATAGCCGCCGATTCTGTGGCCGGGTTGTACTTACGAAAAGGATTAAAAAGAGATTATCCATTTGATGAAATCGGACGTCAGATAATTGGCAACACTAATATAGATTATCAGGGTTTATCCGGGTTTGAGTATAATCATGATTCTTTATTGGCCGGTTTGTCTGGTTTGATTGATTTTCTAAGAGACGGAAAAAACAATACTTACAATCTCAGAGAAGTCCCGCTGGTGAAACCGGTCACCGGTAAGTCGATGGTTCTTACCCTCGATTGGTATTTTCAGGAGATCGTCGAAGACGAACTAAAATCGGCAGTGAAGGAGTATAACGCATTATCAGGAACGGCCGTTTTTCTGGATTGCTACACCGGGGAGATTTTGGCCGCGGCCGATTATATCGAAAACCCGACCTCAGGTGTTCTCAAACTCCGCGCTGTCAGTGATTGTTTTGAACCGGGATCGGTCCTGAAAATTGCCACCATGGCAGCATTACTCGATGAAAACCTGGTTGATCTTGAAGAAAAGATTTACTGCGAAAATGGTCTTTGGCAATGCGGACGGCGTCGCTTACGGGATGATAAAAAGCATGATACTCTGGATATTCAACAGATAATGGAGCTTTCGAGCAATATCGGTATTGGGAAATTGGCCCAGCGTTTGGGTGGCGAAAAACTAAGAGATGTCTTGTATAAATTCGGTTTTGGACAAAAACTAAGGGTCGATCTGCCGGGTGAGGCCTCGGGGGTTATTGGAGATCCAGGCGTCTGGTCGGAATACAATATTGCGGCGCTGGCGATGGGACACTCAATTTCGACTACTCCAATACAACTGGCGGCGGCGGTGGGTGCGGTGGCCAATGGCGGTAAACTGTATCGGCCGCATGTGATCAAAGGTATTATCGATTCGGATAACCGAACTATCAAATATATGGAGAAAGAATGTATTGGCCGGGTGATAGAAGAAGATAATGCCGAGATACTCAGATCATTTTTGACCGGTGTGGTTGAGCGCGGAACCGCGACACCGGTACAATCGAGTATAATATCAATCGCTGGAAAAACCGGGACGGCCGAGATCCCTGATCCGGAAAATGGCGGATATAGGCGAAATAAATTTAATGCATCATTTTTGGGATATTTCCCGGCTGAGAAACCAAGAATCGCCGGGATCGTAATTTTGCATCAACCGGAACCGGTGCATTATGGCGGACATACTGCCGGGCCGGCTTTCAAACGGATGGCCGAACGGTACAGTATCGCCAATAGCGATTTGCTCAAACCGAATACTCAACTGAAAGCTGATGGCAATGATTGCGAGATGATTGAAGTGACCGATTTTGTCGGGCGTGATTACGATTTTGCCAAAACGATGGCTTTGCGGGATGGATTGACATTAAAGACAAATCGTGAAAGCGGTCTTGTTGTCTGGCAGTATCCTCCAGCCAATCGTAAGATACCGGGAAGCGAAAAAGTGGCAGTACTGGTTAATAGCAGTGAAGATGACAGTATCATCATGGCCGATCTGGTCGGGTTGAATATGCGGACCGCGCTGGCACTTTTGAATTATCAGGGAATAGATTTTGAATTTGAGGGCTGTGGAATAGTCAAGAAGCAGTTCCCGAAAGTCGGTGAAAAAATAAGTAAAACAACAAAATGTCGTTTGGTATGCGGTAACAGCTGAAATAAAATGAAACTAAAAAACTTAATAAAACCATTGGCTGACGCAAAACTTGTCGGGAAAGGCAGTGTTGATATCAGCGGCTTGGAATATGATTCCCGCCGGGTAAAACCGGGGATGCTGTTTGCCGCTATAACCGGTTTTCGTATGGATGGAAAAAAATTCATTGACGATGCTATTCAAAACGGTGCCGCTGCAATTTTAAGCGATAGCGAATTTGAGTGCGCTCTTCCGGTTGTAGTTGTTGGTTCAGTCAGGAAAGCATTGGCCGATATGGCGGCCTGTTTCTACGATTATCCCGGCCGTAAGCTGAAAGTAATTGGGGTTACAGGGACCAATGGAAAAAGTACCACGGTATTTTTGGTTCGGAAGATATTGGAGATGGCCGGGATCAAAGCTGGGATGGTGAATTCTTTGGTTTATGATACGACGGTGGCGCAGTTTAAGGCTGAACGAACCACCCCTGACTCAATTGAGATGCAGTTTTATCTTTCTGAGATGGTAAAAGCTGGGTGCGAATATGCAGTGATTGAAATTTCATCCCATGCCCTGGTATTAAACCGGGTAGATAATATTGATTTGAAAATCGGTCTCTATACAAATTTCAGTCGTGATCATCTCGATTTTCATAAGAGCATGAAAGAATATCTGGCGGCCAAGAAACTGCTTTTGAATAAAATTACCGGAAAAAACAGTTGTGTTGTGGTTAATCAGGATGTTCCTGAGTTTGTCTCGCTTTTGGACGATTACGAAAACAATGCCATTTCATATTCATCGGATGGTAATAATGCTGATGTTAAAATTGATGCGGCGAAACTATCTTCAACCATGTCACTATTTAATTTAGTGACAGCGTTTGATTCCTGCGAAGTATGGTTTAATCTGCCGGGGCGGTACAATCTGGCCAATGCCACTTGTGCGGCTGCCGCCGGAGTTGCCCTCGGAATTGATTTAAGTTTAATAAAAAAGGGATTGGAAGCGGCCAAACCGGTTCCCGGTCGTTATCAACCAGTGGTTGTCGGACAACCGTTTTCGGTCGTAATCGACTATGCCCATACTCCTGATGCTTTGGAAAGATTGTGTCTGTCGGCGCGTGAAATTACTAATGGCAAAGTACTGACTCTTTTCGGATGCGGTGGCGACAGGGATAGCGGTAAACGTTCATTGATGGCGAAGGCTGCTTCGTCCAATTCAGATTATGTAGTACTAACTTCAGATAATCCCCGAACCGAGGATCCCGAAAAAATATTTGAGGAAACGATACCGGGAATGGTTGGTGACAACTACGAAGTTATTCCGGATCGCAGTGAGGCGATCAAAGCAATTATCGAAAAAGCGGAAAAAGAGGATACGGTTTTAATTGCCGGAAAAGGGGCCGAGGATTATCAGGAGATAGGTACAACGAGATATCCGTTTGATGATAAAATGGAAATAGAAAACGCGCTTGAGACGTTTGGATATAAACAGGTTAAAACCGGGTGATAAGTAGGAATTTCAAAAACCTTGCCCAGGAGGTAAATGGCAAGTTGCTAAACAGGGAGTTTGCAACAGCAGTTTTTAAAGGTGTCGCAATCGACAGCCGAGTTGTTGGAGGGGAACAACTGTTTGTCGCGATTGAGGGGGTAAGCGATGATGGTCATCGCTACCTTGATGATGCTGTCGGGAAAAACTGTGCCGGATTATTGGTGAATAACAAATTCACCGGGATAGATGAATTAAAAACCAAGGTGCCAACCGTTGCGGTCGATGATACTCATCTGGCGATGTTAAAGCTGGCTCAAAATTATCGGAACGAGTCAGAAACAAAACTGATCGCAGTAACCGGTTCCAATGGCAAAACCACAACCAAAGAAATGATATATTCGTTTATTCGAAACAAAACCAACAAGACCTACCGTTCACCCGGTAATTTTAATAACCTGTTTGGTCTGCCGCTCTCCATTTTTAAAATGCCGTCAGATACCGAGTATGCTGTTTTTGAGCTTGGTATTTCGGTCGCAGGGGAGATGCAACAACTGGCCGAGATCGCGCAGCCGGATGTTGTCCTGATAACCAATATCGGACCGACTCATCTGGAGACACTCGGAACAATGGAAAATGTTGCCGAGGAAAAATTCAGTTTAGCCGATTCTCTTGATACTGAAAAGATTGTTATTCTCAATGCCGACGATCCGACGCTGATGCAGGCGGCTGCAAAGCGGAAAAGAGATTTTATAACTTATGGTTTTGATTCATCTGCTGATTATAGAGCCGAAAAGGCTGGAGTTTCCAGCTCCGGTTATCCGCAAATACAGATTGACGGAAAAATAATCGAAGTCAAACTTTTTGGTGAACATCAGGTGTATAATATCTTAGCTGCCTACACAACCTGCCGGGCGCTCGGTTTGGATATCACCTCTGATGACCTTGATAAACTACAATTTGATGTCAGTATGTATCGTGGGGAGATAGAAAATATTTCCGGGCTGACCGTTATCGCCGATTGTTATAATGCCAATCCAACCTCAATGGAGTCAGGTTTGCGCTCATTTAGAAATTATCTCGACTTACCGGAAATGGTTAATCGCCCAAGTATTGTGATTGTCGGAGATATGCTTGAGCTGGGTGAGAAATCAATTATGTACCATCGGCAGATAGGAAAACTAATCGCCGAACTGAAATTTGAAAATCTGATTGCGGTTGGACAACTATCAAAAGATTTATTTGAGTCAGCCAAAGAGAACGGATTAAGAAGTAGTAATATAAATTATTTTACCGATGTCAGCGAAGCGGGAGATTTCTTGATAGGTAACTTGCCAAGAGGGGGAGTTATATATCTAAAGGCCTCCCGCGGCATCGGATTGGAAAAACTTATCACCTTATTAAAAGGATCCGCCTTCAGGGATAATTAATATGTTTTATCATCTGTTTACACAATTGGTTGATTATTTTTCGGCGTTTAATCTTTTTCGATATATAACTTTTCGCGCCGCTGCCGCAACTATTACCGCTATTCTTATTTCAATTTTGCTTGGTCCGCTATTTATCAGATTGTTAAAAAAATATCAGGTGAGAGAAAAAATCCGAAGCGAGGGTCCGCAGAGTCATCTCAGTAAAGAGGGGACACCGACCATGGGCGGGTTGATAGTACTCTTCGCCATTATTGTCCCGACTCTTTTATGGGCAGATCTGACCAATTTTTACATTCTGATGATTCTGATGGTTACTGTCTGGCTCGGCTTGATAGGTTTTATGGATGATTATCTGAAGGCGATTAAAAACCAGACCAAAGGGATGGTAGCACGTAAAAAACTTATCGGGCAGGTACTGCTTGGTTTAATTTTTGGTTTGCTGCTTAGTCTGGCACCACCCAATTCAAGTTTTGACGGTACAACCGGGATTCCGTTTTTCAAAAACTATATGCTGGTACTGGGTGTGTTTTATATCCCATTTATTATTATTGTTATCACCGGATCATCCAATGCCGTCAATCTAACCGATGGCTGCGACGG
>JAUVBC010000231.1 GCA_030591405.1 Candidatus Zixiibacteriota bacterium | reverse complement strand
TGCGCCTTTTAGACTGTCGCCATTTTTCATTTTAGTAATATAAATAGTCATTGGACAATTTGCAAGTTTAAGAGATACTCTGGAATGGTCAATGCTTACGAGCAAAAATGTCGCAGTGATAGCCGAACGACCATATCTTTTCACTAAAACCATAAGAAAACCAAAGCCAACAAGAAGCATCGCCATGATGTGGTAAGCTGTTCTATTTCATGCTATTCCAACGAAATGGGTTCGTTTTGTCATTTTACACTTTTCGCACTATCAACTTTGTGGTAGAATTACTAAGCGATTGTTGTTCAGGCGGTAATAAAAATATTGCATTACAACAAAATGGGTTCGTTTTTTTCAAATAATTTATCATTTTTGTAGTCAATTCACCCCACTCTTTGGGTGGATTGACGATTTTTTGTACCTTGATCATTCATATATACAAAGATGCGGTAAAAAATCAAGGGTGAGTTGGTGGGGAATTTGATTGGCTAATATAGTCACAGGAGTAAACCCACCGCAAGCGGCTCGTGGAAAAACTCCATCTTTGTTATGACAGGTCTTGATTCTCGCTTGCGAGGATTGTGACCTGCCATATAACAAGCTATGGGAGAGTCAGTTCACACGCCCCATAAATGGGACGCAAGAACTGACTCAACAGTATCGTGCTTTTTCGGCGAGCCGCAAGGGGTGGGCTACTTCTATTTATAAAAGAAGCCGCCCAAATATAAAGCAGTAATCTATTCGATTTAGAGGTCCTGCGGTTTCACAATTACACCGTTTTTGGTTTATAAAGCTTCAAGACCGGCTTTCTATTACCTTGAAAATTTCAAAGAAACGCTCCGGGATATCAGCATTTTTGCGATATATATCATTTGAAATTGCGATTGTCGGTTTCGTAATCAAGCCGCCAAAATAAGGCCACTGTCGGCTTCTCTGGAATTGAGTTTTTTCGGTTAGGATATAGGCTAAAAATAATGTATATTTATTGTCAAATCATTTGACTTTATATTTTAAAACTATATATACCGCCTTTGAAAATTGGTTTTGTTAGAACACTGGCTAAATTAGGAGCCATTTATTATGATTACTAAACAACAAGCCCTTGATTATCATTCCAAGGGTAAACCGGGTAAAGTTGAGGTCAATTCAACCAAACCCTGCAGAACACAGCTTGATTTATCATTAGCTTACACACCGGGCGTTGCTGACCCATGTATGGAAATTTTCCACAACCCCGACGATGTTTACAAATACACCGCCAAGGGAAATCTTATCGCAGTAGTGACTAATGGGACGGCCGTTCTCGGACTCGGAAATATCGGTCCCGCCGCCGGTAAACCGGTAATGGAAGGCAAAGGAGTTCTGTTTAAACGATTCGCTGATGTTGACGTATTCGATATCGAGCTTAACACACTGGACTCCGACGAAATTATCAAATGCTGTCAGCTTCTGGAGCCGACTTTTGGCGGGATAAATCTTGAGGATATCAAGGGACCGGAATGTTTCTATATTGAAGAAACATTAAAAAAGACGATGAATATCCCGGTCTTCCATGATGATCAGCATGGAACGGCAATAATTTCCGCCGCGGCGCTTCTCAATGCTCTGGAAATTGTGAAAAAAGATATAAATAAAATTCGTGTTGTGTTTTCCGGGGCCGGTGCCGCCGGAATCGCCTGTGCCAAACTGTATCTATCGCTCGGTGTGAATCCCGACAATGTTTTGATGGCCGATTCCAAGGGAATAATGTATGAAGGACGGGGTGATGAATTTAATAAATACAAAATGCAATTTGTCCGTAAAACAGATTGTCACACATTGGCCGATGCCCTAAAGGATGCCGATGTTTTTGTCGGTGTTTCGGTGGCCAATGCGGTAACTCAGAAGATGGTTAAATCGATGGGACGTGATCCGATTATTTTCGCGATGGCAAATCCTGATCCTGAGATTACTTATCCCGATGCCGTTGCGGCGCGCAAGGATGTCATTATGGCAACCGGTCGCTCCGACTATCCAAATCAGGTCAACAATGTGCTCGGATTTCCATTTATATTTCGTGGGGCGCTTGATGTTCATGCGACAGCTATCAACGAGGAAATGAAAATAGCGGCGGTTAATGCATTGGCCAGTCTGGCTAAAGAGGATGTTCCCGACGAAGTCGCCCGTGCTTATGGTGTCGATCATTTTAAATTTGGTCGGGAGTATATTATCCCAAAACCATTTGATCCTCGTGTCCTCATATGGGAATCTGCGGCTGTGGCCAAAGCGGCCATGGACAGCGGCGTTGCACAAAATATTCTTGATATTGAACAATACAAACATGATTTGAGACGGCGAGTTGGTAAGGGTCGGGCTATTATGGATGTAGTTATCGATAAAGCGAGTAAAAACCTTAAGAAAATTGTTTTTCCAGAAGGTGATTCGGGAAGGATATTGCGTGCCGCTCATATACTGGCTCATGAACAGATTGCCAATCCGGTTGTTCTCGGAAATCCGGAGAAAATTAACGCCATCGCATTGGAACATGAGATTGATATGACAGGCATTGAAATTCTCGATTATCTTAAATCGGACAAACGTCTGACTTATAGTCAAAAGTATTTCGAAAAACGACAACGCCGCGGTATGACTTTGGAAAGAGCTGAAAGAAGAATGAAGAATCGTACCTACTTTGGAATTATGATGCTCGAAAAAGGAGATTGTGATGCGGTGCTATCAGGTGTAACTGCCGATTATTCGGCCACAATTCGCCCGACACTTCAGATTATAGACCTTAAGCCGAACGTTACCCGGGTTTCCGGCCTCTTTGCCATGATTCATAAAGATAAGGTTTACATGATTGCCGACACGACCGTCAATATTAACCCGACCGCGGAAGAATTGGCTGAGATTGCATTATGTTCGGCAAATGTTGCTCATGCATTTAATATTAAGCCAAGAATTGCGATGTTGTCTTTTTCCAACTTCGGTTCGGTTAAACATCCGCAGGCAGAGAAGGTTGCTTTAGCGACAAAGATTATTAAAAGCAAAGCTCCTGATTTGATGATAGATGGTGAGATGCAGGCAGATACTGCTTTGATGCCGGAACTGATGAAAAAGTACTATCCATTTTCGAATTTGACCGATAGTGCCAATGTTTTTATCTGTCCCGATTTGGTATCGGGCAATATTGCCTATAAACTTCTGCAGAGGATAGCCGGCTTGACGGCCGTGGGACCGATTTTATTGGGTCTTTCCAAACCGGTTCATGTGCTACACCGCGCGCTTGATGTTAATCAAATTGTCGATATGGCCGCTATTGCTGCGGTTGATGCACAGACGAATAGCTAATAGATTCTGACTTTACAAAAAAACGGGTGTCGAATTTTCGGTTCCCGTTTTTTATTTCCATATTCAGGATTTTTTGCCAGGCCCTGCAAATATTCGATTAGTCGGCCGGTATTAGAGAACTGAGTTTTTTCTGATTTTTGCTGATATTACTTGATTTTAAATTCCAAATATATTAAATTAGCAAAACTAAATGAATATTGAATACGAGTTTATATGTGCGGAGCCTGAACTATGCCCAAGAGGGGGCCAACGGGATTTATTATTTTTTCCCCGTCCAATTATTTATCCATACCGATTGGGAGTTGACCTATGAATACACCTGATTTATTATCGATTTGTGCCGTTGCCTTTGTGGGGGTTTTTCTATTGCTTTCCATATTGGCAATTATTATGCGTCTTATTATTGTTGTTTTCCCCGAGCGCGAAACAGGTACCGGTGAGGCGGTGTTGGCCGCTATAACCGCAACGTATAAAACATTTTACCCCGGAACAATAGTCACCAGAGTTGAGGAGAAATTATGATATTTACTGAATCACCAAAAACTATCAGGGTGATGTTCACCCCATTTCGCGATGGTTTGCAAAGTTCTTTTGGCGGAAAGGTTCGCCTAAATGATATTCTTCCGGCGATGAAATTATCGGCCGAACTGGGCATTCGTCATTTTGAGTTTGGCGGCGGCGCTCGTTATCAGGCACCCTATTTTTATCTTGGCGAGGACCCCTTTGAAGATATGAAGGCGATGCGTGAGGCGGTCGGACCAGATGTCGATCTGCAGATCCTGACTCGTTCCGTCTCGGGTGTGACACTGACAACGCAATCTATCGAAGGTCTTGAGCTCCAGGCGAAACTGATGAAAAAGTATGGAACAACCTGGGATCGCAATTTTGACTACATGAATGATGTCGAGAATCTTATCAAAACAGGGAAACCGATTGTCGATGCCGGAATGCACCATCAGGTCTGTATTG
>JAUVBC010000278.1 GCA_030591405.1 Candidatus Zixiibacteriota bacterium | reverse complement strand
GGTTGGGTTCGTACCGTTAGAGTACCATCCAAAGCCTGTTTGATTTTTATATACGGGGCATCATTATTTTCAATCAGGCTGTCTCCCAGTATTAGGGCCAAAACAAGAGTAATGGCACTTGCGATAATGGCGAATTTTGTAAATCTTGAGACCTTAGGTATTCGCTCTTTATAAACATTGATGTTTTCGATGTTATCTGAATTGTTATTATTTATATCAGACATTTTTTATTCCTTTTTTTATCGACTTGATTCGACCTTAAAATTTTAAATTAAGATTTAAATCTTGCCTGACAACTTCGGAGATTTTTATAAATGACTGGAATGCCGGAGGCAGACCGTCTGCGCCCAAAGCTGAACTTGATGTCGCAATTCTGGGCGACCATGAGATCTTTGTAAAGGCATTTTGGTAATAACCCATGATTTCCTCAAAAGCATCTTTCCTTGCGACCAAAGCATTGTCTGCTTCTTTAACTCTTTTACGGCGATCAGCCTCACCTTTTGCCTGGGAAATCAATCCGTCAGCTTTGCTTTTCTCAGCCAGATAATTTTGTTCGGCGACAATTAATTCTTTACTGGCGATTGTAAGGGCTACCGTTTTATCTTTCCGCGCCGCTTCAATTGCTTTTTGCATTTTTTTGCGTGCTTCATACTCAGCTTCAGTTATTAATTTTTTACCTTCTTCGATCACCGTTAATTTCTGTTGAGATGCTTTTTCTGCATCGGCCTCGGCAATCGTTATAGCGACCTCAAAGCTTCGTTTTTGTTTAATCAAATTGAGAATATTTTTATCATACTCCGGCTCACGAATAGTTGCCTGCGAGATAGTAATACCAAATTGATTTAAGACCGGTTCGTTTCTCACCGGGTTATTGTGTTCGTCACGAAGGATCCTGACCGCTTTTCTGTTTTCCACTTCTCCGGTGATCTCATCGGTAACATCGATCATATATTCTTCGGTTTGATAAACTCCATTTTGCAGTTGATCCAGAGTCCACTGCGGAAAAAGTGATTTGTTGGTGTATGATTCTTCAGATGACATCAAAAGCGAGGTCGTGAATACTGAGCGCTTGACCGCCTGTATATATAATTCGTCCATAAGTGGTTTTGGACTTCCAAAAATCTGATGAATCTTCAGTAAATCAATATCATTGGCAGGTAGCCGAAATCTAAAATCTCCCGAAATACGTCCGATACCACCATCATTAAAACGTACCTCTATCGCCGGCCCAATGACATTCTCATCATTTTTGTCATTACTAAAAGTATAACTCGACTCAATTTGGTAGGTCGTGACTTTTTTAAAGCCGTTGTAATAAATACCAAAATCTGATTTGATCGACAAATCACCGGTAATTATATCTTGCCTAACCTGATAGAATCCGGCGTTATTTTTCCCGAAAAGGACAAAGGTTATCCAAATAGCAAAAACTACTAATAATCCCCATCCAACCGTCCTAAGTATTCTTCCAATCGGAAGATTCTTTAGATCGGGTCTGATAATTTCTGTTGCCATTACTTACCTCCCTTATAAAATTACTAATATTTTTGTTTAAATTATAAATATAATTCACATTTACTTTCAATCAAAACACCTGCATACATCATTCTTTATACTTATGCATATAATCTTTATTCAATTGATTTATGAAATAAATGTAAATGACTTCACTTATTGCCACTAAAAAATAAAAATCAGAAGCGTTTCTATGCTCCTGACCTGTAAAACTTAACGGCAGACAAGGACGTCTGCCGTTCACATAACATTTATTCTACTTTTTCTCGTATTTGGCTTTGCCTTCTTGATACAGATTGCCGCCGTGACAATCGAGGGCAACAATCGCCGGGAAATCTTTAACCGTCATCTTACGAATCGCTTCGGCACCAAGATCTTCATACGCGATCACTTCGCTGGCGGTAATCGATTTTGAGATCAATGCACCGGCTCCACCAACCGCGGCAAGATAGACAGCTTTATGTTTTTTCATCGCGGCGACAACTTCGGGACCCATCTCTGATTTACCAATCATCCCTTTTTGACCGACTTCGATCAAACGCGGTGTGTAGATATTCATCCGGTACGATGAGGTTGGTCCGGCGGAACCGATAGCCTGACCCGGTTTGGCCGGGGATGGGCCGACAAAATATATTAACTGTCCCTTAACATCAAACGGCAATTCCTCGCCCTTATCGAGCAGATCAACTAATCTTTTATGGGCGGCATCGCGAGCGGTGTAAATCGTCCCGGTTATTTGGATCAGGTCACCAACCTTTAAACTTTCCACCACCTCATCGGTCAGTGGTGTCGTAATATTTATTCTATCTGACATTTTATTATCTCCAATATTTATATTATAAAATCACCGTTTTATGACGAGCCGCATGACACTGCGTATTAACCGCCACCGGCAGACTTGCGATATGGCATGCATCAACCTCAATATGAACATCAAGGGCCGTTGTGGTTCCACCCAACCCCTGCGGTCCGACGCCGGTTTTGTTGATCTTTTCAAGCAGTTCCAGCTCTAGATCGGCATAAAACTTGTTCGGATGACGATTACCAACATCACGCATCAGAGATTTTTTCGCCAGCAGGGCACACTTATCAAATGTACCACCAATACCGACTCCGATAATCACCGGAGGACAGGGATTGCCGCCGGAGCGAATAACCTTATCAATCACAAACTCTTTGACCCCTTCGACACCATCGGACGGTTTCAGCATTTTAACTTCCGACATATTTTCCGAACCGCCGCCTTTGGCCGCCATCGTGATTCTTAATTTGTCGCCGGGAACAAGATCAATAGTAATCATCGCCGGAGTATTATCGCCGGTATTTTTACGTTCCAGCGGATCGGATAGAGCCGATTTACGAAGATAACCATCTTCATACCCCCGTCTGACACCTTCGTTGATCGCCTCGGTGAAATCACCATCAACGATCTGTACTTCCTGCCCCAGTTCGATCATAAAAACCGCCAATCCGGTATCCTGGCACATCGGAGATTTCTCGGTTTTGGCAATCTCAGCATTTTTTGTGATCTGTTCCAATATCCCCAGACCAACCGGAGATTCCTCAACCTTTTTTGCATCTTCCAATGCTTTTAACACATCGTCGCCGAGATCGTACGACGCCTCAATAGCCATTTTTCGTACGGTATCAGTTATTGTCTTGGTACTTATTTGTTTCATCTTCTATCTCCACAAACTTTGTTTGTTTTACCTCTACATACTACAATAGATATTTTAATTAATTAGTTTCCTTATAAATTTCTCTGACATTGGCCATCCTTTTTTTCAAGGTCGGATGATCATAAAACCAAAATTCAATAATATCGGACGGATCGGGATCGGATAGATTATATACCGACAGCTTGTCAAAAGCGGTCACAGCAACCTCATCGGTTATCCCTGATAGTTCCATTCCAAACCGGTCGGCCTGATATTCCATAATGCGGGAAAATCCATTGTTAACCGGTTGATAGATAAAACTAAAAACCGAAATAAAAAGCATAACTAACGGCAGGCTGGCGATATTTCCCAGTCGGTCGAAGCCGAATTTGTCTTTGTACCGTCCGATAATTTTATGAAGTAGTTTATTCATTGACCAGC
>JAUVBC010000212.1 GCA_030591405.1 Candidatus Zixiibacteriota bacterium | reverse complement strand
TCCAAAAATATTTAAAAGAGGAAAATCTTGACGGCTGGCTTCTAGCTGATTTTCATGCCCGAAATACAATCGCTGTCGAGTTTCTCGATCTTTCAATGCATATGACCCGGCGCTGGTTCTATCTTATTCCTGCCGAGGGTCAACCGGTCGCACTTATCAACATGATAGAGAAAGAACGGTTTGCCGCTTTGCCCGGGAAAAAACTTTATTTTACTACTTATCAGTCACTTGAAGAAAATATTCCCAAACTTCTGCAGGGTGCCGGAAAACTGGCAATGGAATATTCCCGATTCGGCCGTTTGCCGTATGTCGGGCTGGTTGACGCCGGAACAATCGAACTAATCAGGTCGTTTGGCGTTGAAGTGGTTTCATCGGCCGATATTGTCGCTGGGTTTCAGGCACGGTTGACCGAAAAGCAAATCGTGATGCATAAAAAAGCGGCAGTTATTGTCAATTGTATAAAAGATGATGCCTTCAAATTAATTGTAGAATTTCTGGAGCGCGAGCAGACAATCAATGAGCGGATGGTCATTGATTTTATGATGAAACGGTTTGAGCAGGAAGAGATGACCACCGATTTTGCACCGATCTGCGCCGTTGATGCCAATATCTGTAATCCTCATTATGATCCCAGCGAGAGCGAACCATCGAATATCAAAAAAGACTCGCTGATACTGATCGATCTCTGGGCAAAATTGAAAAAACCGCACGCAGTCTTTGCCGATATCACCTGGATGGCTTACGCCGGAGATGTTGTTCCTGAAAAATATACCGAAGAGTTTAAACTGATTACATCGGCCCGCGACGCCGCCGTTTCATATCTCTGGGATAAACATGAAGAGGGCAGCTCAGTGTATGGATTCGAAGTTGATAATGCCTGCCGGAAGATTATTAGTAAAGCCGGATATGGCGATTATTTTTTCCATCGGGTCGGTCATTCAATCTTAGAAGAGGGTCATGGCCCCGGTCCCAATATTGATAATATTGAAACCAAAGATCGCAGGAAACTTCATACCGGTCATCTCTTTTCGATTGAACCGGGAATATATCTGGAAAATCATGGGATGCGGACGGAAATTGATGTTTTGATGACACCGGATGGTCCTGATGTTACCACCCAACCTATCCAGCAGGAGATAATTCCGCTGTTAAAATAATATGTATTTTACCGCAAGAATGTTACAGACAGTGGCCGATAAATACGGCTACCCGCCGGTGATCGCGATGGAAGCTCCGGTTGACGAAGAAGAGTATAATTTTATTCGTTCCACACAGTCGTACGGACGAAATCATGATATTACCCTCTATATTTTTAAGGGGAACAAAGTTATTGTCAACGCCAAACATCATTACCCCAATGGTCTCTTTCGGGCGCCATCAGGCGGTCTGAAACCGGGCGAAGATTTTGAAGAAGGTGTCTTTCGCGAAACATACGAAGAGACCGGCACCAAAATTAAAATTCAAAGGTATATTCTGCAAATTAATGTCTCTTTTAGTTTAGGGCGTAAATCGATTCCCTGGCGCTCGCATATTTTTACCGCTAAATATCTTTCAGGTAAGATCGAACCGACTGATCATCGCGAAATAAGAGAGGCACGGTTGGCAGAGTTGGTCGAATTTGATGATTTCAAGAAAATTATCGACAGAATGGAATCGGGCGGACTCGCCTATCGCGCCCGTCTGCATGAAGAAGTCATCAAGCTGCTATAAACAATAGCAATCTCATTATTAGCGATTTTTGTGAATATCTGTTTTCCCAGAAAGTATATATTAGGAACAGATAAGGAGATAAAATGATGTCCAGCGGAAGCTTTGTTCCAATTATTGCCGGTTCGGCAGCGATTTATATTTTATAAATAATTTGTTTGCCCATCTATAGCTCGTAATTGACTTTGACAAAAATATAATATAAATTCCTTGTGATTATGGAGATAGAAAATTATTCAATAGCGGCTCAGGTTTGGGCGCTCAGACATTTTGGCAAAGTCGGCCCGCGGACTTTCAGAACGCTTTTGGTTCATTTTGGTAATCTTGAAAATATTTTTATGGCCGAAATGGATGAATTGCTCGGCATTGACGGACTCGGTGAAAAACGTTCCAGCAAAATTTATGATTGTAATCAAACACTTGATGAGGCTGAAGAATTTATCAATTCGATGAAAGAAAGAGAGATCATCTGCTGTACCCAATTTGACGAAAATTATCCGCATCTATTTAATGAGCTAAACGATCCGCCTCCGATATTTTTTGCCCGAGGACATTTGCCGGAAAAAGATGAAAAAACTGTGGCGATTGTCGGTTCGCACAAAGCTACCATTGAAGGTATCGGCTATGCGGTTGACCTCGGCGGACTGCTCGCCAAAAAATCGATTTCAATTATTTCCGGTCTCGCCCGCGGAATTGATGCCTCGGGTCATATCGGTGCTATTCGGGCCGGAGGAAAAAGTTATGCCGTTTTGGGTTCCGGATTTGATAAAATCTACCCGGAGAAAAACCGTCCTCTATCAATTGAGCTGGTTGCAAAAGGAGGATTAATTTCGGAATACTCCCCTGACACCAAAAGCAGTCCAGGTTTGAATATGGCCCGCAATCGGCTGACCGTCGGTTTATCCAATGCTGTTGTCATCGGTGAGATTTTTGGAGATTCATCCGGTACACTCGATTCGGCCAAATGCTGTTTTGAACTGGGTAAATTGATGTTTGTCCTTATCGATGGATGCGATCTGCCCGGTAAGGATAACAAGGGTGTTGAGAAAGTTTTGGAGATGGGAGCGATCCCGATAACTCTTGACAATGCTGTCGAAATAATTTCCAAATCTTTGGTTTAGGTTTTCTAAATGGAAACGCCGGACAATTACCAAACGATTAAAAACAGTGCCGAAACAGAAATAAAAATCAAAGCCTCCAAATTCATCGGGCGAGTTTTTTCGTGTCAATCGGCGGATGAAGCGCTATCAATTCTGGGAAATATTCGCAAAAAGTATTATGATGCAACTCATCATTGTTTTGCCTATCGGGTTGGTTTGGGTAAAGAAATAATTTTTCGTTACTCCGACGACGGTGAACCGTCCGGCACTGCTGGGAAACCGATCTATGATCGACTTGAGGGTCAAGACCTGACTAATTTAATATTAATCGTCACCCGTTATTACGGCGGAACCAAACTTGGCACTGGTGGTTTGACTCATGCTTATTCCGACACGGCAAAACAGGTTCTGGACGAAGCCGGTATTTTAGAGAAATTTATTACCGAACAGATACCGATGGTTCTTCAGTTTACTGACTATAGTGCAGTCGAAAGGATGATAGTTCAAATCGGCGGAAAAATAGTTGATTCAGATTTTTCTGATATAGTTAAATTAACAGTCGAGATTCGTTTGTCGCTAATAGAAAAACTTAAAAGCAGTCTGATCGATTTAACTTCAGGGAGAATACAAATTGGCTAAGATATTTGATTGTCTCGGTCTCGGTATCGCCCCGGTTGATATTTTGATGCAACTCAAAGATTATCCCCAGGCCGGTGGTAAAGCTGATGCTGAAAAAACAACTATTCAGGGCGGCGGACCGATTCCAACCGCGATGGTGACCTTATCGCGGCTTGGGAAAAAACCGACACTACTAGCCGCGGTTGGTGATGACGTTTTTGGCAAATTTGCAATTGAAGAATTAAAAAAGGAAAAAGTTGACACCTCGCTAATTATTATCAAAAAGAATCCCTCGGCTTTTGCGGTCGGATGGGTTGAAAAAAAGGACGGCCGACGCAGCATCGTTCTTGATTTGAATATTTCCGTCATACATAAAGACATAATATTAAATAATTTGCCAAATGTACGGTCGGTCCATCTTGATGGTCGCTACCTCCCGGCCTGTTTGAAACTGGCTCGTTGGGCTAAAAGGAAAAAGATTCCGGTGATTATGGATGTCGACTCGATTCGCAACGATGTTGCCAGTCTTTTCCCGCTGGTGGACCATCTTATCTGCTCCGAGGATTACGCTTTCCCCCATACGAAAACAAAAAAGATCAAAGCGGCCATAAATAAGTTGCGAAAAGAATGTCCCGGAACAATTGTTATTACCTCAGGTACAAAAGGCTCAATCGGTTTTGATAAAGATTCTGGATTCATCAGCCAACAAGCCTATAAGGTCAAAGCGATTGACACTACCGGCGCCGGTGATGTTTATCATGGGGGTTACATTTTTGGCTTTCTCAATGGCTGGAATCTGCAGAAAAGAATGGAGCTTGGCTCGGCGGCAGCAGCAATAAAATGCACCAAACCGGGCGGACGAACAGCAATACCGTCATACAATCAGGTAAAAAGGTTTTTGAAATCAGGGGCAACGAAATATGCTTGAGTTTTTTATGCAACTAAAAGCAATTGACCAGGCACTGTTTTTCTTTATTAATCAATCGCTGTCAAATCCGGTGACTGATATTTTAATGCCGTTTGTCACCAATGACATGAATCTTAAGCTGTTTTATGCCTCCTGTCTGTTTTTGATGTTGTGGAAAGGAGACAGCAAGCTGAGACTGGCGGTGATATTTTCATTGATAACCGTTGCAATCTGCGATCAGGCGGTTAGTACTTTTCTAAAGCCATTGTTAGGTCGGCCAAGACCGTGCCATGAACTGGAGGTAAATCTTCTGGTCGGATGCGGCGGCGGGCTCTCGATGCCGTCATCACATGCCGCTAATCTTTTCGGGCAGGCGTTTTTCTTTCGGAAGGTCGCCCCTT
>JAUVBC010000290.1 GCA_030591405.1 Candidatus Zixiibacteriota bacterium | reverse complement strand
GTTTGACGTGGGCAAAATCAGGATGGTCAACAATCTGACATCGAATCAGGAAGCGACTGGAAGCATCGGAGATAGTCAGCGGAGTGCAACGACAACCATTGCCAGTTAAAAACCAACCTTTGAAATCTGCGCACCAGACATCGTTAGGTGAATTGCAACCCATAAACGGTTCTGTGTATGGTGGCGTTCGGCGAACTCGACGACGGGTGACTGTCAAACCATGACGCTGTAATATCTCACCTATCGTACTCGAAACCGGACAATTGATCGACGGTTGATGTGATTGAAGCCAAGCTCGAAGTTTGCGAGAGCCCCAGGTTGGATGAGCCGACCGTAGCGATAATATCACTTCCTCTATTTCTGGTGAAACAGCATTCGAATGATTATGAGGAGCACGAGATAAATCGTTTAATCCATCAATACCGGATTTCTGATAACGATTAATATATTTATAGCCGGTCTTACGGCTGACCCCAAACTCACGACATAACATTGAGAATGACCACTCCTTTTTAAGATAATAGCCAATAAATTTAACTTTTTCATCCATTGAACAGGTCTCTTTCCAAGGCATAATAGAATCTCCTTCAATTATGCCTCAATATACCTGTTACCTATGTCTCCGGTCTAATGTGTAACCGATCTGACCGGTTTATACCTTTCTGGTAACCCACCCAACGGGTGGGGATTTTTTTCACGTCATTGCGATCGAAGTCTGGCAATCTCAATTATTCCTTGTAACCTAAACACTCTCAAATAATTACAGCAAAATGGGTTCGTTTTGTCGTTTTACACTTTTTCTAACTATCAATTTTGTTGCAAAATTGCTATTCGCTTGATAGTCATACGGTTTGGTAGGAGCCCTGTTCCCCCTGTCGATTTTTTGTCTAAAAGCTTTCGATAATTTTGTCCAAATATACATAATTCTCCCTTTGTTTTTATGCTCTCTAATAGCAGAGGGGATGTTGGAATTAACGGTGAGTTGGTGGGGATTTTGGTTAGAATGTTATGACTGGGCAGATGTGGATTCTATTGGATATCTGCCGCGCATAAAATTACCAGAGTTTATCTGATGCGAATTTTTGATGAAATTCAATTACATTATTTTTTGCAAGCGGACTTTCGATATGCCATCCACAATTAATCATACTTTTTGATATCCCACAAAAAGCTTGCCAAGGGTAACCATTATTGATTCTTTCAAAGGCGACCGCTCTGTGAGTTCCATCAATAATGGTAAATGGGCCATTTTTGGTAATGCCTATCATTATAATTGTTTCATCTTTCACAACATCACTATGTGTTTTCCAATGATGTAATATATGATTGACTACATTAACGTGATTGCCCGAAGGAGATATTTCTTTAAACGCACTTTGCAACTTAAATGTTTTTCCAGTATCTAAAAACCAATTATCAACTGGGATAATAAAAATGTTATTTACATCTTCTTTGCTTATTTCAACAATCTTCCATTCCGTGTTACGTGGAATCTTATTCAAAATTCCATTCCGACGACACATTAACAACTGTCTTCGCTTCTCATTATCTGAGTTCGAAAGGAAATCTGGACTATATATTAGTTTTTTATCAAAACGTAATCCTTGTTCTGTCAAACGAAAGCTTTCACTTTTTAGCCAAGCATGAATCATTTCGTCATATGTTGTATCTTTTATTTCTTTCATAAACACAACTCCCAAGAGACTTCATCGATCTTTAAAATTATAAGGTCCAAGTTACCATTGAATTATTATTTTACTAACATATTTTTGAAATTAAATGATCCAACCAAATTCCCCACCAAACCAATGCTGTTTCTGTCGGCACTATTAATTACATGAATAACTATGGAGAAATAAATTACAATTTTACTACACATTTATCGTCCAAAAAGTGCTTTTTGACAAAACGAACCCATTTTACTGTAATTGTATGGAGGTGATAAAGTTACGAGGAATTACTGTTTTATAAGCTTTTCGCGGTTATCGAGGAACTAAGTCTACCAGAAAAATCCAATAATATATTTCCCGGCGACGAGGAGAATGCAGATAGCGAGGATGATTTTGATTATTTTGGCCGGGACATATTTTTGTAATCGGGCGCCGGCATAAATTCCGGCCAGACCACCAAGACCAAACAAAAAACCTAACAGCCAGTCAGGAGTGATAGCCAAACCGGTATCGGCATAGTATGGTGCAATCGCCGTATAAAATATAACCCCGGCAATTGAGCAGACAAAGGTGCCCATCAGCGCCGGTCCGGCAACTGCAAAAACAGGAAGACCACAGACGGCGACCAAAAATGGCGATATTATGGCACCGCCGCCGATACCATAAGTCCCGCCGATTATCCCGACAATAAAACTCAAAACTGAAATTCTGATTGACGATGTTTTATATTCGATATTGTTAAACTTAAAACCGGTATATTTCAAATTAAAATAAGCCTCGGTGACTGAAAAATTATCCGTAGATGTATTATTTTTGTTTTTTGATCTGTCAATAATATTCAATAGTAATCTTATACCGATATAGACCAGCACCAGTCCGACGAAAAATTTAAATGATACCGGATCGGGCAGATATTTGATTCTGATTATTGCCCCAATAAATATACCGGGTAAGGTCCCGATAATTATCACCCAGGTCAATGGCCAAACCATTCTTTGTTCACGGATAAATCTATATACACCGCCCGGTATCGCGACAATATTATAAACAAGATTGGTCGGGCTGACCGCCGGTCCGGCAAAACCAAGAAAGCTGACCTGAAACGGCAACAACAAAAAGGCGCCGGAGACACCGCCCATCGATGTGAAAAATGAAATAACAAAGGCGATCACAACCGGAAGCCACCAGTATGTTTCAACGCCGCTAATAGGAAAATTAATCATATTGGAAAATATGGAAATATTAGCAAAAAACAACTGTCAAAGAGGAGATAGAATTAATCAAACTCGCCATTTAGGGTTCTATTAAGAACGGTAGTGAAATCAACCGGATTAGTATAACCAAGCCCTTTAGTTAAGTACTCACCATTGCCTTTGAAGATGCATGTTGTCGGATAACCGCTGACTTCATAAAATGCTTTCATCTGACGGCCGGTGAGAGTCGAATCAAAATGTATCAATAAAGTGTCCGACTCAGCATTAACTCGGACACAATTAAATGATTGATTTAAAATATTGGCGACGGTGGCATCGGTAAAAGTTATCTCATCCATCATATGACAGTAACCGCACCCATTGGTAAAAAAGAATATGATAGAATAA
This sequence comes from Candidatus Zixiibacteriota bacterium, assembly GCA_030591405.1. Classification (GTDB taxonomy): domain Bacteria; phylum Zixibacteria; class MSB-5A5; order GN15; family PGXB01; genus JAAERC01. The sequence goes on along the minus strand of JAUVBC010000290.1, from coordinate 171 downwards.
TCTTTTTTGCCTTCGACTCCGGTGAAAAGAACTTCGCTTTCGACCCAGTTGACTGAACCGACTTCAATATTGTTGTTTGTTGGCGAATCGACTTTATCGCAACCGTGGAATAATATTACTCCGAGAATCAATAATGTCAAAAATCGAATGTCTAATTTCATATATCTATAT
>JAUVBC010000284.1 GCA_030591405.1 Candidatus Zixiibacteriota bacterium | reverse complement strand
GGTATGCGCGGGATCAAAGGAATGATCTGCGACACATCGGTTGTCTATCCGGACAAAGGTCTTATCATTCGTGGCATTCCGATTATGGAACTGCGCGACAGAATACCTGAAGAAATCTTCTATCTGTTGTGCACCGGTAATCTTCCAAAGAAGGCCGAGACAAAAGCGCTTTCCGATGAATTGGCCAAAAGGTCAAAAGTTCCGAAGTATGTCTGGGATGTTCTTGAGGCGATGCCAAAAGATTCTCACCCGATGGCGATGCTAGACACCGCTATTTTGGTGATGCAGAAAGAATCAGAATTTGTAAAAGAGTATAACAAGGGCATGAGCAAACCTGATTACTGGAAACCGTCTCTTGAAGATGCTTTGAATCTTCTGGCCAAACTTCCGGGAATCGCAGCAGGCGTATATCGGTTGCGTTTCAAAAAAGGCAAACGTATCGCTTATAAAAAGGACCTCGACTGGGGTGCCAACTATGCCCGGATGCTCGGTATCACTGATAAAACCGGTGTCTTCACTAAACTTATCCGGTTGTATTTAACTCTTCATTGTGACCATGAAGGCGGCAATGTCAGCGCCAACACCTGTCATACCGTTGGTTCGGCCCTCTCAGATTCATACTACGCTGTTTCAGCCGGTTTGAATGGATTGGCTGGCCCTCTGCATGGTCTGGCAAATCAGGAATGTCTTGCCTGGGTATTGGACACCATGAAGAAATTCAAAGGCGCTCCAACCAAAGAACAGATTCGCGATTACGCCTGGAAGACTCTAAATAGCGGAAAGGTTATTCCCGGATACGGTCATGCCGTTCTCCGTGTAACCGATCCGAGATTCAGCGCTTTTCTCGCCTTTGGTAAGGAATATATGCCTGAAAGCCCGGTTTTCAAGACAGTTGCCAATGTCTATGACGTGGTTCCGGAAGTTCTCAAAGAGCATGGCAAAGCCAAAAATCCATGGCCGAATGTTGATGCTGGCTCCGGTTCCTTGTTATATCACTTCGGTCTTAAGGAATTCCCATATTACACAGTTCTCTTCAGTGTCTCGCGTGCCATGGGCATGCTGTCACAACTGGTTCTTAACCGTGCCCTCGGAACCCCGATCACTCGTCCGAAATCGGTCAGCACCGAATGGGTTAAGAAAAATATCAAATAGTAGATTAGAAGAAATATTTGATTTGATATAAGAAAACGGCGGTTTTTCAACCGCCGTTTTTTATTGTACCTATTTTTGGGGTAATCTTATTAGGAATTCGGTACCATCTACCGGAGATGATTTCAGATTTATCTGACCGCCAAACTCCTCGACAATCTGATGAACAATCGCCAGGCCCAAACCGGTTCCGGTTTCTCTTGTTGTAAAATACGGAATAAATATTTTCTCATGAATATCTTCCGGAATACCGGGACCGTTGTCTTTTACGGACAATACTGCCGAATTATCCGAACTAACCAGCGAAACAGATATTTTTCCGTTTATATTTTGACAGGCTTCAAGGCTGTTTCTTACCAGATTGATAATCATTTGTTTGACTCTGTCCTGTGAACCAGATAGTGTTATATCGCTTTCGATTTCGGATTCAATAATAGCACCAGATTTCTCACTATCGAGTTTAAGAAACTGAAGAGTGTCTGTGATTGTTTTACTCAGATCAATTCTGTCTTCCTTTTTTACCTGTCCCCTCGCCAGTGATAAAAATCGGGTAACAATATCGTTTAAACGGCCCGCCTCAGATTTTATCTGATTGGTAAACAACTGAAATTCCTCACTGTTACTCTTCGGTTCAAATTCAGCCATTAATCTTTGGGCTGCGATCGAGATACCATTAAGCGGGTTCCTTATCTCATGTGCAACACCGGCGGCCAGATCGCCCAGCTCACTTAAACGTTCTTTTCTATTCGCGACATTTTCCAACTCTTTCAGGCGGGTGTAATTATAAACTACCGCTACTGCCCCAGCCGGTTGGTTTTTATAATCATACAGGCGGGCGATATTTATTAGAAAATATTTTTTACCGGATAGATCTGACTGTTCGGTTTTATACTCCCCACTCGCTTCACTGGTCAAGAGAAATTCTTCAAACGGAACAATTTCTTTAAAAATCAAATCCTGCCAGTTATTATCCAGCAGTTTTTGTTCTTCAATTTTAAAATCATTCAGGAACTGCCGATTGGCAAGTTCGACCGTTTTATCTTTTCGAATAATCACCAGACCTGAATTGATACTATCAAATACTTTTTCGGATAATGATTTCACCTCTTTGAAAGAACGATCCAGGTATTTCCGTTTTTGTTTGCTGGACAAGTACAAACCGACCAGAACCAGAACCGAAAAAATTACAATACTCAAAATAATCATCTGTCGGTCAAATCCGGCGACAATCTCATGATACTTTTCAAGCGATATCCCCAGCCGAAAGATGCCATCACCAAACTCCAGCGATGAAAACGGCTTGACAAGCTCTAATATTTCATGATCGGCCAGATTATGCCGGCGAGAAACAGTCGTGTCGGAATCAAGCGCTGATTGTAAAAAAGGATCATTTTCAATTTTGGGGATCGGTCCGATTTTTTTCGAAGAGAAGATTATACCTTCATTGGTCTGGAAGATAATATATTCTATCCCGACTTCGCGGGCAATATTCTGGACCAGAAAACCGATACCGATATTTTTTTTTGCTTCTGAAAAGAACAGAGCGTCGGAAACCAGGACAATAACATGTTCATGATCGCTGGTCTGCTCAAGATAATAAATAGAGATATCACCGGGAAGATCACCGGAGATCGTTCGTAATTCGCTGAAATTTGTTGAGTCGTCCACCAACTCCTGCACTACCGGATAAATCAAATCATACACATCATCAATCTGAATAAATATTCCGCGCACTCCAGAGGCTTTTAAATTCAGGCTGTCATCAAATATTAAAATGGCGTCAACACCATAGCCCAATGAAAAATCGGCCAGCTCTTCGGAAGCGAAATCGAAATCGGGTCTTGTTTCAAGAAAAGCAACCAGATCCGAATATTTTTCCTGAATCAGCAGATCAAAAAAGGAATTGGCCTTGATGGCATTATCGGCCGAAAGGACCAGACTTTCTATCAGGGCGCCGCCCTGACGGCGAAGAAGCAAAAGACTATCGCTATGACTTTTCTGAATCCCCAGGTAGGTCATAACAAAAAGCAGAATTGCCAGCAAAATCAAAAGCGGTAAAATAAATTTTACGCGGCCAATTGAATGATTTAAATTTGAGTTTCCTGAAGGCATAGTTTGAAATTATATATTTTATCAGACGCGGTCAATGTTTTATTTTAGCGAGTAACCCGACGTTCTGAGCTGACATAGATCTCGGTGGCGTCATCATCAGCTTTATCAATTTTATCAGAGAATGACACCGGAATTTTAATAATAAATATTGCTTTTGATTCATCGCTTGAATGATATGAAATCTCACCCTTATGATTATTGGCAATATTCTTACAGGTAATCAGACCCAATCCGTTTCCCTCCCGGCG
>JAUVBC010000297.1 GCA_030591405.1 Candidatus Zixiibacteriota bacterium | reverse complement strand
GTTCCAGATATTCATATTCCAGTTTTATATGCGATAAATACGGTTTAACCCAATTTCCATTGAAGTTGTACACCTTAAACCTATAAGATTTGGTAAACTCGCCGCCGGCTTTTGACTCATATATGATATTGGCATCAACGAGAGCAGAATCGTCCATTACATCTACCGTATTATAAGTGATGCCACGCAGAGTATCGTAATTATATTCTATAACACGGTATTCTTTCATATAGTCGGAAAGCGACTTTTCATCGGTATAGTAACTGAACTCATGTTCGTACAAAACCGTCTTGTCTCCCTCTACCATTCGTTCGATATACTCGGTCATTGAGGCTTTTATTCTATCTTCCTCGGTTAATTGAGTAACCTCGTCTGATGGCTTGGTCTGTTCTTCTGTTTCTTTTGGTTCGTCGGCGCCACAGCCGATTAGAATCGCAATTAGAGCAATAAACAATAATGACTTAAATTCTTTCATGGTACTCTCCCCAGATTTCTCTTAGGCAATCCGAAATTTCACCGATTGTGGCATATACCTCAACCGCCTCAATAACCGGATTTACAATATTATTTTCTTTCCTGGCGGCAATTACTATATTTTCCAGAGACCGCAAGACTTTTTCGTTATTTCGGGTTTTCTTTAATTTTTTTAATTTCTCAACCTGTTTTTGTTCCAACGATGGATCAACTTTTAAAATATCTGATGGCGATGAATCAAGACTGCTCTTGAAACGATTAACGCCAACAATGGTCGCCTCTTTTGCCTCAATTGATTTCTGATAACGATAGGCTGAATTGGCTATCTCGGTTTTGAAATATCCGTTTTCGACACACTTAATAGCGCCACCCTGATTTTCTATTATCTCCATCAAATCAAGCGTCTTTTTTTCAATCTCTGAAGTCAGATGTTCTAACAGATATGAGCCGCCAAGCGGATCAGCCGAATCGGTGATACCTGATTCGAATCCGAGTATCTGCTGGGTGCGCAGTGCGATTTCTGCCGATTTTTCGGTCGGGAGCGCCAGCGCTTCATCGAAGGCATTGGTATGCAACGATTGCGTTCCACCCAGAACTGCCGCAAGCGCCTGCATTGTAGTACGGACAATATTATTTTCCGGTTGCTGAGCGGTCAGCGTTGAGCCGCCGGTTTGCGTGTGAAAACGAAGCAGCAGCGATTTTTCATTTTTTGCACCAAACCGTTCTTTGACAATTTTGGCCCAAATTTTTCTGGCGGCGCGGAATTTGGCAATTTCTTCAAACAGATTATTATGCGATGCAAAAAAGAATGACAATCGTGGCGCGAAGGCGTCGATATCAAGTCCCGCTTTCAAAGCACCCTCGACATAAGCGATTGCATCTGATAATGTAAATGCAATCTCCTGGACTGCAGTGGCACCGGCTTCACGAATATGATAACCGGATATTGAAATCGTATTAAAGCGCGGGAGATGTTCCCCTGCATATGCAAAAATATCGGTGATGATCCGCATCGATGGCTCCGGCGGGAAAATATATGTTCCGCGAGCGATAAACTCTTTTAGAATATCATTTTGAATTGTTCCTGAAATATCTTTTGAAGCGACTCCCTGTTTTTTGGCGACACTGATATACATCGCTAATAAGATCACCGCGGTCGAATTGATCGTCATCGAGGTTGAAACTTCGCCGAGAGGAATCTTGTCAAACAGTTTTTCCATATCATCCAGAGAGTCTATTGCGACCCCGGTGCGTCCAACCTCACCTTTCGCCATCGGATGATCCGAATCGTATCCGATTTGTGTCGCCAGATCAAAAGCAACCGACAGGCCGGTCTGACCGTTTTTTAAAAGATACCGAAAACGCTGGTTGGTTTCTTCGGCGGTCCCAAAACCTGCGTACTGACGCATCGTCCAGAGCCGCCCCCGATACATATTTTTATAGATGCCTCGTGTGAATGGATATTCACCCGGAGAATTATCTGTTTCGTCAGAACTGCTTTTTTCTGCAACAACCGGAATTTTTATTCCTGAAGTTGTTTCTTTATCGATTTTATCCTGGCTCATTTATTCAAATTCAATCAGCTTGTCGTTTTTATCAACCGCCTGCCCGGGTGACACAAAAATCGCTTTGACTGTGCCGGCCGAAGTTGCCTTGATAATATTTTCCATCTTCATCGCTTCGACAATAATCAGCGAGTCGCCTTTTTTAACTTCGTCGCCAATTTTAACTTCCGCCTGAAGAACCAAACCGGGCATCGGCGCCAAAACAATTTTGATCCCCTTGCCTTCACTTGAAGTCCCGACCTTTTTTCTCAACTCGGCCAGGCTGTATGGCTCGACTTTGACATCCATTTCTGAACCATCAAGAAACATCGAAAGGGTGCCATTATTTTTTGTAATGTCGATTTCGGAGGAATTTTCATTTAATCGAAAGAGAAATTTCTGACCGGATAATTTATCGAAGCTGACGCTATATCTGTCGCCATTTAATTCAACTATACAGCTCTCACCGGAACGTGACAGATTGAGATCATACTCAGTATCATCTATCGTAACCAAAAACCGTTCTTTTATATCTGACATATCTTATCTGTTTCCGCCCAGTCGATTTATCGACCGGCTGCGATAGTACTGTGACCATCCATTTTTCCCTGATCCGTTTCCTGCCTTTTTCCCGGAACTATTAACCGTCACTTTTTGCCGTCCGAGATATTCAAACACTGCTGCCGATATTGCCGCTTTTTGTTTTATATCATCGATATGGCAGGAGAATCGTTTCTCCGGAAATTCTTTATCGACAAAATCGGTGGCATAATCACCTTTTCTGAAATTCTTATTATTCATTACAGCTTCGGCAAAACCGATGGTTGTTGACAATCCGGAGATACGGTACTCATTAAGCGCCCGAAGTGTGCGTTCAATCGCTTCGGTTCGGTCGGCCCCCCAGACAACCATCTTGGCAATCATCGGATCATAATAAATCGGAATTTGGGAACCGGCAACAACTCCGGCATCCACTCGTACACCCGGGCCGGATGGTTCGCGATACTGTCCGATTGTACCGGTTGACGGCATAAAGCCCTGCTCGGGGTCCTCGGCATATATCCGGCACTCAATAGCGTGACCGCTCTGTTTGACATCTTTCTGCTTAATCGATAGTTTTTTTCCTTCGGCGATTCGGAACTGTTCACGAACGATATCGATCCCAGTCACCATCTCGGTAACAGGATGTTCCACCTGCAAACGGGTATTGACTTCAAGGAAGTAGAAATTTAAATCTTTATCAACCAGAAACTCAACCGTCCCGGCACCGATATATTGTGATTCTTTGACAATATTAACCGCCGCCTCACCCATTTTTTTGAGCAGCTCCGGAGTC
>JAUVBC010000251.1 GCA_030591405.1 Candidatus Zixiibacteriota bacterium | reverse complement strand
TGAAATTTCTTGATTAGGTTTTCAAAATCAAGTCGATAACTTTCGCCAAGCGAAAGCCACCAACGAGTTTCCTTATCGCCGTTTCCACCATATCGCAGACAACCGGCCGCTTCTATTCTACAAAGCAATGATATTGCCAAATATGTTGCCGCCGTTTGCAGAACCAAATCGGCACCAAAAGTTTTCTCGGTATCAATTGCTCCTTCGACAATAGCATTGGCCTGATTAACAGCTTCAATAATTATCTCATCATTGAGAAAGCTTTGCAGCAATTGATAATCAACCAGGACCATTTGTCCGATTTGAATGGCACTTCCGGCCAGACGTGTTATTTTTCCTGATTGATAGCTAACACTATAATCACTGTTTTCGTTGTACTGCGTATAATATTGATACCATAGGGCGGTTTTACTGCTACTGCCAATTCCACCACCGGCAATACGAGTAATTTTGCCGTTGGTATAATCAATTGCAAAATCGGCATTTTCAGTATAGATCGTTCCCAGTGAACTATCGGAAGCGACTGCTACCGAATTTGGCACCAACTGCGTATTGGCAAGCGATATCGGGCTATCGCCCAGAGTCACCGTTTCGTAGGTAGGCTCGGCACTGCCAATAGCCTTAACAACAACCGTATCTTTAATGATGCCGTGACCAAGAAGTGAGATCTCCTCAAGACCGGCAAAGATGATCGGATAATTTCTTTGCAAACCACCCGGAAGATCGCCAAAAGTAATATATTTTCTGACCAGTTCTACATTTGTGTATGACATTTATCGCTCCATAAGTACAACCGCTTTAATATCCGGAACCGTCGATATTTGCGTACCAACCGGACCGGTGGTAAAGGTTGTTGTTACGGTTACTTTTATCCAGAACATCTCAGTTCCGTTGACACTGTTTTTCTGCCAGCCTTCAGGGACCGAAAAGATATCATCCCATAAAAGTAAACCCTTGTCGCTGTCGGAAAAATGCCAACTTCCGCCGGATGGCACAAAACTGATCCATTCGTTACCATCGAAGTACTGCCAATTCACATTCCCGCCGACTCCGGCTGTTCCAAGAATTACTTTCAAATAATGGAATTTTTCTTCTAATCCCAGATACAGTGCATCACTGGAATCTTTGAAAATGGCCGATGAATCGGAATGATAAATATCGCTGGCAGTACTATCGCTGGCCGCTAAAGACAAATCTTCAAAGCTGGCGGTTGAAAGATCATAACAAAATGTTTTGGCCAACTCTGTTTTACTCTGATCAAGTATAATAGGGGTCGAAAAGCTGTTGTTATTGAGATAACTGTAAACAACATTGTTTTGCCCGCTGCCTGAAGCCAGGATATATACCAGATAAGGTACATTTTCAATATATTTCACTTGTGGAAACAAACCGCCGTTGGTATCAACCACGATAACTCCACTCCAGATGCTTCCGTCAAATTCTTTAAATTTTATTTCTCCATCGTCCCAGACAACGCCAATTCGATTATCTCCCGATGGCGTGACGTCGAAATTTTCATCAAGATTTGATCCTGTAAATATTTCGCTTTCGCTATCCCAGAGAGCAACGTAATGCTGCTTCCGGCGGTAATAGATTTTTGTCCCGCCATCAGAATAAACAGCGTAAATATAATCGGCCATATTGACTAATTTGGCATAAGCGGCATTAGCACCGGATGATAATGTATCGCCGGGACTACTTGCACCACCGGCCCAATTAACACCCCAGTCATCGGAGTATTTGGCATTAATATAATACTGCCCTCCAGACAAACGGCTCCAGCCAACCCAGAGACGATCGGTGCTTTCCAGACAAAGCGATGGAAAATAGTTATCATCGGTATTGTATATTGTTACCAAACTTCCAACCGACCAGCTTCCGTCTAAAAAGCTCAGCTTCCGCATAACCAGGTCATTATTACTCCCCAACGTGTAAGCCAGGTATATATTGCCGTTGTCGTCCATCACCGCATCAAACGGATAATCACCGGTATCATTTATTACAGTGGTCGGTGTGCTCCAGGTCTTATATGGATAATCGGCATAGGTTAACTTTATCAACGCTGATGAACTTTGCAAAAGCAGTGCCACTCTCCCGGCATAAGACCCGTATGGGATTTTAAGCAGACGGTGTCCGGTGCTTATTCCGCCCGGGTAGGACGCGGTACTATCTGTTAGATGTTTCTGCATTTTATTTTTTATCCTTATCAGCCCGGCCAAACTGACCGGGCTGATGGTTTGGGCTTAAGCAAACACGGTGTCAAGAACTACCGAGGCTTCCTTCAATACTTTTGCATAAGCTACCGATTCTGAGATAACAGCTTCTTCAAACCGCTGCTCAATTATCTTGTCGTACTCCACCATCAAAGGCTGCGTGATAACTTCCTCAACGGCAAAACGTGAATCGAGACCGATGACCAGATCGGTGGCAATCGAATCGCAGCGAACCAGTGTCGCACCAAGCGGACTAAATAGTTCGCCCTTTTCTTGAAAACGATAACCGGCCAACGGGTCTTTGAATTCGTCAAGCGTCAAAACCGTTTTCAGATTATCAACATGGCAGATAATCCCATTCATTTCAAACGGATCAAACTGTGACCAAAGAGTGATCAGATCGTCATAGGTAAGAGTTCCGCTGGAGGCAACATTAACCGTTGTGGCCGCATTGCTGTTACCGTCGCCGTTGATAATACAATCGGCAATCAAACCGATTTTATCGGTTTGAAGTTTAAATCCGATGTACCATAACAGCACCCGAAACTGTGCCGTTGTCCGGTAACGCAGAGCTTTATAACTCGCCTTTAAGCCGAGACCGTACTCAGGGACATTGATAGCATGGTTCTGTTCGGTGACAACCAGCTGTGGGATCTCAGCACCATCACCAATCGGACGTAATGAAAGATTACTGCCCGAATCGGTATCAATATAAAACGGTGTGTAGCGATTATTGGCAACCGTGGTCGAATTGGCTATCAGTGAGTTAAGCTCGGGACGCATCGACTGTCCCTTTTTGATCTCCCGCATGATAAACTCCGGCATCAGCGCGGCTGCTTTTTGGTACATCTGTTCAACCGTGGTTGGGTTTTTTCCACCCAGTCTGATTCCTGCCAGAGCGAGCTGTCGTTCAAAGGCATCAAGCGGTGCACCATTTGGAGTCGGATCATATTCGGATGTTTCCAGAAGCTCACTTAAGGTCATGCCGCGATTTTCAGCTTCAAGATAAGTATCATGGTCGATTTTTATTTCGGCGGTTCGACTTAGATCAACCGATCCGCTCAATTCGCGTTCGGCCAGATCGATACTTTCACGCTGAAAGGCGGCCGATTCCATAAAATCTTTTATATTCACATTATTCTCCTTCTTCTCTTTAATTCAATAGTATGGTGCAATCGGTGGTTCCGTTGACTTCCAAAACTGTCCCGCGGGCGATATTTCCGCCAGCCGGATCATTTCCGCCGAGTGCCGCCGCCTGTTTTACCGTACCGCTTGCTCCACCGATAACGCGATTGCCAACTACCGGATAGGTTGACGATGTGGCCAGACGACAGATTCCGCCAACCTGCACCGTAGCAATCCGTTCACCATCGTCGGCATCGGTCAGGGTCAAACTGACCAGCTTGCCGAGAAGAACCGAACCGGAGGCACATGGTCCAACCTCGTAGTTCCCGGTTAAAGTTACCGCTTTGCTGATATCGGCATCTTTAAGATCATCGACGCTCGCAGTCTGCGATATCGTGAAGCTGGCAAACACCGGGGCGATTGTTTCCAGATTTTGTTCTCGTATACTCATTACTTCTCCATAATGTTAAAAGGTCAAAGGATCGGGTGTTGACCCACATGATCCCGGGCACGTTGTCCCGCAAATTATATTTTATGCTCGTTCCAATTTTTATTACTAACCGTAAGTGATGATGGTATCGTCAGATACCTGAAGCTGGCCGGGAAATTAGTTCGGAAG
>JAUVBC010000012.1 GCA_030591405.1 Candidatus Zixiibacteriota bacterium | reverse complement strand
TGAGGTTTAAATGCGCTGGAGTAAAACATATATACCGACCTTAAGAGAGGTTCCCTCGGAAGCAGAACTTATCTCGCACCAACTTCTTTTGCGGGCCGGATTTATCCGTAAGCTGGCCGCTGGTGTTTATATTTATCTGCCATTGATGCAACGGGTTATTAAGAAATTCTCCGATATCGTTCGCGACGAGATGGACAAATCGGGTGCGCTTGAGATAACAATGCCGGTGCTTCATCCGGCCGAAATCTGGCAGGAATCGAATCGTTACGAAACGGCTGGAAAAGAGTTGATGAAATTAAAAGATCGTCATCAGCACGATTTGGTGCTTGGCCCGACTCATGAAGAGATCGTTACTTTTCTTCTGCGCGGTGAACTTCGCAGTTACAAACAGTTGCCGATTAATCTTTATCAGATACAGGTGAAATTCAGAGATGAAATCCGGCCAAGATTTGGTCTGATGCGTGGACGTGAGTTTATAATGAAAGATGCCTACACTTTTGATGCCGATGATGAATCGTTTGCTATTGCCTACGAAAAAATGGTCGATGCCTATTTCGCAATTTTCAAAAAGGCCGGTCTCGATACCAAAAAAGTTGAGTCGGACACAGGTGCGATGGGTGGCAAGGCGGCGCATGAGTTTATGCTGATAGTTGATACGGCCGGCGGGGAAGAGGTGATAATGTTTTGCGATAAGTGTGAGTATGCCGCCAATGTCGAAAAGGCGACTTTCCGTGAAATCAACCCGCCAAAAACAGATTCTGAGGAAAAGACGACCGAAGATGTCGCGACACCAAATGCCGGAACGATTGAAGAGGTTACCGATTTCCTGAAGATAAAGGCAAATCGTCTGGTGAAGACTTTGATATATCTCGCTGATGGAAAACCGGTGGCGGCGATGGTTCGCGGTGATCGTGAGCTGAATATGACCAAGCTGAACAACCAGATCGGTGCTGTGGAGCTTGAATTGGCTCCGGCAGAAGTTGTAGAAAAGGTGACTGGCTGCCCGGTTGGGTATGCAGGACCGATAGGAATGGCTCAGGAGATTCCGCTTATTGTTGACAATGAAGTTACCAAAATCAAAAATTTTGTTGTTGGTGCCAATAAAAACGAGGTGCATACGATAAATGTAAATATCGACCGGGATTTCAAAGCGACCAAAATCGGTGATATAATCAATGCACCGGTGGGTGAACAATGTCCCAACTGCGACGGTATTCTGCATGCGAAAAAAGGAATCGAAGTTGGCAACACTTTTATGCTGGGGACAAAATATTCCGAATCGTTAAATGCCACTTTTACAGATGCCGATGGGAATGAAAAGCCGTTTCTGATGGGTTCTTATGGAATCGGTATCACCAGAACACCACAGGCGGCGATTGAAAGATATCATGATGAAAAGGGAATACAATGGCCGAAAAATATCGCGCCGTTTTTGGTTGAGATAATTCCATTAAATTATGCCAAAGATGAGCATAAAGAAGCTGCCGAGAAATTATATAATGAATTGAATGCAATCGGAATCGACTGTCTTCTCGATGACCGAACTGAGCGAGCCGGGGTTAAGTTCAATGATGCCGATTTGATCGGGATTCCATTACAATTGATAATTGGAGATAAGTCGTTGAAACAGGGCAAAATAGAGGTGAAAAACCGCCAAACCGGTGAAAAATCATTAATTGATATTGATAATATATCTGAAGAGGTTAAAAAACTACTGGATCAGATTGATTGATTCAGCCATAAATTGTTTGTCGATTACGTAATATTGTGTTATACTAATAGGTTATGCGATTTGGATAATTGGAAAATTAGGATTTTTTGGGATGAATTTGAAAAACAAAATAGCGGAACTTATTTTACCTTCAATTGAGGAGAATGGATATGATTTGGTAGAATTGAAATTGTCCCGCTATAAACAAAATAATGCAATCAGAATATTTGTTGATTCCGATAACGGAGTCAAACTTGAGGATTGCGCCAAATTATCCAAAGGGATTGATGTTCTTCTGGAAGATAATAATATGTTTCGCAGCGGTTATACTATTGAGGTTTCATCACCGGGACTTGATCGACCATTGCAGACAAGTAAAGAATTTAAAAGACGAATCGGAGAGCAGGTTCAGATACTATTTAATCAGGCTGATCGATCTCCGATAAATGGCGAATTAACCGGAGTCGATGATTTATCTGTAGAGCTTCTCACCAAGGAGGGGACGCAAAAAATCGATCTGGCTGGAATAAAAATGGGGAAAATAATTCTCTAATGGAGATGGATGAATGACATACGATATTCTTGAAGGACTGGCACTGATTGCCAGGGAGAAAAATATAGATCTGGATGTGGTAATCGGTAATGTTGAGGAAAGCCTTTTGGCAGCTGCCAAGAAGCGCTATCCCGATCTTGAAAATCTCAGTTTTAAGCTGTCCCGTCAATCTGGTGAAATCACCATGATTGCTGTCAAAACAGTTGTAGAAGAAGTTACGGATAAAATGACTGAGATTCTTCTTGAAGATGCCAGAGCGCTTGATAAAACCGCCGAGTTGGGCGATGAGATGGAAATATTTCTCGAGGTTGACGAAGAGTTTGGCCGTAACGCCATAGGTACTGCCAAGCAGGTACTAATACAGAAGGTCCGTGAATCAGAACGTGACAAAATTTACGATGAGTTTATTACGCGGGTTGGCCAGCTTGCCTCAGGATCAGTACAACAGATCGACAAAGGCAACCTTATTATTAGTTTGGGCAAGGCCGAAGCGATACTGCCTATCAAAGAGCAGATTCCTCGCGAAAAATATCGTCAGGGAGACAGAATCAGAGCTTATATCCTTGACGTCCAGAAGATGACCAACGGCCCTCAGATCATCCTGTCGCGTGTGAGCAATGAGTTCCTGAAAAGACTATTTGAGTTGGAGGTTCCCGAAATATTCGAACGGGTGATCGAGATCAGAGCTATTGCCCGCGAGCCCGGGGAACGTACCAAGCTGGCTGTCTATTCAGCCGATGAAAGAATTGACCCGGTAGGTGCTTGTGTTGGAATCAAAGGAGTCCGCGTGCAGTCGATTGTGAGAGAGTTGAATAATGAAAGAATTGATATTATTCCATATAGCGGCAGCCCGGAATTGTTTGTCACCCGAGCCCTTGCCCCGGCCAAAGTAATCGAGATTGATATCTTCGAGGATGAGGAAGCGATGACCGTTGCTGTCGAGGATGATAAACTTTCTCTGGCTATTGGCAAAGCGGGACAGAATGCTCGCTTGGCCTCAAAGCTTACCGGTTGGAAAATTAATATCATGTCTGAGACCGAATATAATGTGCTGAAAAAGCGTGAAGCCGAAGACATGGTCCAGATTGGTGACATGGAAGGCGTTGGTTCCAAATTAAAAGAAAAATTAGTTTTGTATGATTACAATACAGTTCAGCAGGTAGCCAAAGCAGAGATTGAAGATCTTGTCAAAATTGATGGTATCGGAGCTGCCAAGGCTGAAACTCTTATTGAAAGAGCTCGCAATTTTGTAGAAGAGATCGCCACCAAACGTCGTGAGACGGAACTTGCTCAGCAGGAAGCTGAAAATGCTGAAGATGTGCTTGAGGATGAAGTTGTTGACGACTCCGATGAAGAAATAATGGAAGAAGAATCTCCCGAAGAAAAAACAGGTGAATAATATATCCTGGAAGGATAGTAATATAGATGACCAATAAACGATTATATGAAGTAGCAAAAGATTATAATATTTCCTCAAATGCACTTCTTAAAATCCTTCGTGACTTAAAACATAAGCCAAAGTCACATATGTCGGTTGCTACTGATGATATGCTTCGGGCGATAAGGATAAAGTTTGCCGCTGAAAAGGCTGCACTTAAGAAGGAAATTGAGCAAAAGAAAAATAGAGCTAAACAAAAAGCAAGGTCGCCACAGAAACAACCGCAACAAAAGAAACCGCAGGGTCAAACTAGTACCAGGCCAACGCAGCCCAAGGAAACTAGTACCAGGTCTACGCAGCCCAAGGCAGCCCCAAAAACAGTTACGGCAGCTACCAAGCCGGCCAATAAGCCCACCCAATCACCGGCAACAGGTCACCAAGGCAATTTTGCGAAGAAAAAGAAGAAACGAGATAAAAGAAGGCGTCAAGATAGTCGCAAAGTTGATCAAGTGGCCGTTGTCAAAAGCTACAAAGCAACTATGGCCAGTTTGGGAACAGCCAAAAAAGCAAAAAAATATAAAAGATTATCGCAATCTGATGTTGACGAAGATACTTCGACAAATAAGACAATTGACATCAACGAATTTATGACCATTGCTGAGCTTGCCGGCTCACTTGAATTAAAGCCTGCGGAATTGATTGCCAAATGTTTTGAATTGGGTATGATGGCGACAATTAATCAAAGACTTGACTTGGATACTATCGAGATGCTGGCGCTTGAGTATGATTGCAATATAAGAGAAAAAGAAGAAATAGGTGAAGAGGCCCGCGATACCGAAGATGAAAACAATCTTACCAATCGCGCTCCGGTAGTTACGGTCATGGGCCATGTTGATCATGGTAAGACATCACTCCTTGATTTTATTCGTAAAACAAATATTGTCGGCGATGAAGCTGGTGCCATTACCCAGCATATCGGTGCTTATGTTGTGAAAACCGCTGGTGGCAACATAACTTTTATCGACACTCCGGGTCATGAAGCTTTCACGGCGATGCGCGCCCGCGGTGCCCAAGTTACCGATATGGTAATCCTGGTTGTTGCCGCCGATGATGGTGTCAAGCCTCAGACCATTGAGGCCATTGATCATGCTCGTGCAGCGAACGTACCTATTATCGTTGCCATAAATAAAATTGATAAGCCGGCCGCCAACGCGGAAACAGTAAAGCAGCAATTGGCCGGTCATAATCTATCTCCCGAGGAATGGGGCGGTAAGACGATTATGACGGAAATATCTGCCAAAACCGGTCAGGGTATTGATAATCTATTGGAAATGATTCTTCTTCAGGCGGAAATGCTTGATCTCAAGGCAGATGCTACCATTCGCGCCCAGGGTATTGTCATCGAAGCCGAATTGGAAAAGGGAAGAGGCCCTTCCTGCACGGTTATTGTTCAAAAGGGAACCGTTAAAATTAGCGAACCTGTTTGTGCCGGAACATTTCATGGGCGAATAAGAGTAATGCTTGGTGATCTTGATAACAAACTGGAATCAGCTGGTCCTTCGGTTCCAATGCGATTTACTGGATTAAATGGCGTTCCTCAGGCGGGTGACAGTTTTATGGTCGTCAAAGACGATCAGGAAGCCAGACTGATAGCATCAAAGAGAGCTCAAATAAAAAGAGAGTATGAAATTCGTCGCGGATTTGGACGGGCGACTCTAGAAAATATTTATGCACAGATAAAAGAAGGTCAAATAAGAGAACTTCGTTTAATTATTAAGGCAGATGTTGACGGATCAGCGGAAGTATTGTCCGAAACTCTCGGGAAAATCGGAACCGATGAAGTTCGCACAACGATCCTTCATAAGGGCGTCGGTGCCGTAACTGAAACCGATGTACTTCTCGCTGCTACCTCCGGAGCAGTTATTATTGGGTTTAATGTCACACCAGATGCCAGAGCGCGCGAGATGGCAGCCAAAGAAAAGGTCGACATCAGAAAATATTCTATCATCTATGAAGTTGAAAGCGATATCCGCAAGGCGCTTGAGGGAATGTTAGCTCCCGAAAAGAGAGAAATATTCGGCGGCCTTGCCGAAGTTCGCGAAATATTTAAGGTTCCAAAACTGGGAGCTATAGCCGGAAGTTTTGTCCGTGAAGGAACCATCAAGCGCACAAGTAATGTTCATATTACTAGAGAAGGCATCATTATTCATACCGGTGGGCTGGCATCCTTAAGACGATTTAAGGATGATGCTCGTGAAGTAACTAATGGGTATGAATGCGGTATAGGTATTGAGAACTTTAATGATATCAAAGTTGGCGACTTGATCGAGGCTTTTGAAATTGAGGAGATTGCGCGAAAACTGGAACAGTAATACGGCGTGAGTGACGATTGATTATTGGAACTGTAATTGTCGAATTAAATCTTCCGGGAATTAATTCATTGAAAGAGAAGCGTAGGAGCATAAAATCATTGTTGACAAGACTGCGAAACAAATTTAATGTTTCGGCTGCCGAAGTTGATTATAACGACAGTCATCGCCGGGCCTGTTTGGGAGTGGCAGTTGTCAGTAATGACACTCAGTTTTCTGATCGTGTTATATCTCAGGTTATCAATATGATAGAAACTGAAAATGAGATGTTTATAACAGATTATCAGGTTGAAATTATTTAGGTTAAAATTATGCGCCAGTTTAAACGTTCAAAAAGAGTCGGTTCACAGATGCTTCGGGATGTAAGAAATCTTCTGGAGATGGAATGTGCCTCCAATCTTACCGCAATGGTCACATTTACCGAGGTTGAGATTACCGATGATCTAAAATATGCCACAATATTTTATTCTGTTCTGGGCAATGAGGATCAAAAAACCAAGACAAACCGCTACCTTAATAAAAACAGGAGCCGGATTCAGTTTAAACTTGGGCGGCTATTAAATATTAAGGTAATACCAGAAATATCATTCAAATTTGACCCGTCAATTGAACAGGGAATGAGAATCGAACAGCTTTTAAATGAGATATCGAAAGAGGATGAACACAAAAATACAGAAGACATATAGCGATATCCAAAAGGCAGTTGCAGATTCCAAATCGGTTTTAATTTTCTCACACTCCGCACCCGATGGTGATTCGGTAGGTTCACAGTTGGCTTTTCGCAATTACCTTTTGACTCAAAACAAAGATGTCGAAGTGATCAACGAAGGTACGATTCCCGGTTTGTATAAAAATCTTCCCGATATTGATACTATCAGGGATATTGAAAACTACTCATCAAAGAAGCAGTTTGATCTGGTTGTTGTTTTAGATTGCTCCAATCTTGGGAGATTAGGGAAAGCTGAGAAGCTGATAGAAGATAATATTACGATTATTAATATTGATCATCATCCCGACAATAGCAGTTTTGGATTAATCAACCTGGTCAACGAGGCATCTTCATCAACGTCTGAGATATTAACCGAATATTTTATTGGGATTGATCATCCGATTGATAAAAAAACCGCCACACTATTATATACTGGTATTATAACTGATACTGGCCGCTTTCGCTATGAATCAACCGGGCGCAGAACGATGGAGCTTGGTGGAATTTTAATAGAATATGGTGCTGCTCCCAGAAAGATATGTGACGATATATTTTACTCTGTGCCGCCATCTATATTAAAAATGACAGGTAAAATGCTTGAAGGTTCCGAGTTTTATGAAGATGGTAAAATATGTATGATGGAACTAAGTCAGGATATCATAAAAAAATATAACGCTTCTTTTAGCGATTTTGATGGTTTGGCCGAATACACGCTGCATACTAAAAATGTTTTGGTTGGTGCTCTTTTAAAAGAGCTTGATGATAAGACTGTCAAGGTGTCACTACGTTCCAAAAGCGATATAAATGTTTCCAAAGTGGCTCATCTTTATGGCGGCGGTGGTCATCGAAACGCCTCTGGGTTTGTTATGAAATCATCTCAGGAAACTAACCGTAAAGAACTGCTTGATAATTTGCGAGGTCTGATTAATGCATCAGTATAACGGCATATTGTTATGCGATAAACCTTACGACCAGACAAGCCATGATGTTGTCGACAGCCTTCGAAAATTGCTGGGTCAGAAAAAAATCGGACATACCGGAACGCTTGATCCAAAGGCGACTGGTTTGATGGTTTTTTGTTTAGGGCAAGCGACAAAAATCGCCCGCTTTATTACCGATGTTGACAAGACATATGAAGCCGAGGTTACTCTGGGACAACGCTCATCGACTTATGACGCCGAGGGCATTTTACCAGAAACACCGTTTGAGAAAGTACCTGAACTAAATGAAGGCGATATATGCTCCGTTTTATCTTCTTTTAAAGGCGACATTAAACAAAAGGTGCCGATTTTTTCGGCAGTAAAAGTTGACGGAAAAAGATTATATAAATCAGCGAGGAAGGGCGAAATCGTTGATACTCCGGTGCGCGATGTATTTATTGATTCAATTAGATTAATTGATTTCAAATCGCCAAAGATTAAGTTCGAGGTATCATGTTCGAAGGGAACATATATTCGTACAATTGCAAATGATATTGGAGAAAATATTGGTTGCGGCGCCTATCTTTCAGCACTAAAAAGAACCAGGGTCGGTAATTATTCTTTGGAAGATGCCTTGAATCTTAAAGATGTTGAACTATTCATAAAAGATGGTTCGATGGGACAATATATCAGATCGATTGACTCGGTTCTTCAGTTTCCATCAATTAGAGTTAATGAAGAATTCAGTTCAATGATTATTTTGGGGCGCTCTCCAAAATATCAGGATATAATTGGTGTCGATGGCAATTTCCAGCCTGAAGAATTTATCAGTTTAAGAGATTTTAACGGCAATATCAGGGCGATTGGGAAATCTGAAATCTGTTCTTCGGAACTCGAAAATTATAATGGAAACACATTTTTTACTTATATAAGGGTACTTAATTGAGTTTGGAAGTAATTAAAAATATTGATGATTACGCCGCACCGGAAAAAGAGGTCGTTGTTACCATCGGCACCTTTGATGGTCTTCATCGCGGACATCAGGAAATTCTCAAGCGATTGATGGACTCGGCCAAGGCTAATAATATGGAGGCCGTTGCAATCACCTTTGAACCTCATCCGCGTGTGTTGGTGACTCCCAATGATCCTCCGCCGCTTTTATCGACGTGGGAAGAAAAGGTTCGGCTTTTCGCCAATTATATGGATGGGAAACTGATGGTGTTGAATTTCAATAAAGCACTGATGGATCTAACTGCCGAAGATTTTATTAAAAACTACCTGACCAAAAGGCTTAATCTGAAAAAGTTGGTAGTTGGATATGATCATGCTTTCGGGAAAAATCGTTCCGGGACAATTAACGATTTGATGGGATTATCCAAGATCTATTCATTTGAACTGGAAGTTGTTAATCCTATCCTTGTTGATGGACGACCGATTTCATCATCACGAATCAGGCGTTTGATTACCGGACATGATTTGCCACTGGCTATAAAAATGTTCCAGCACCCCTATCCTATTTCCGGTGAAGTAATCAAAGGTATCGGACTTGGGAAGAAACTGGGATATCCAACCGCAAACATTGATTTTCATGAGCGTAAACTACTGCCGGCTGATGGCGTTTATTCCTGCCGGACTGAGCATAATAGTATCAAATATAACGGGATGATGTTTATTGGCAATAATCATTTTGATCCCAATCGGGAGAAATCGGTCGAAGTGAATATTTTCGATTTTGATAATGATATTTATGGTGATGAACTGATATGCTATCCCGAAACTTTCGTTCGCGAGAATATTAAATTTGATAGTACCGATAAACTTGTCGCACAAATAACAGAAGATAAAAAATATATTTTGAAGTTAAGTAAATAAAGGAGATGACAGAAGTGTCAGTAAGCAAAGGAAAAAAAGAAGAGATTGTCGCCTCGCATCAATTGCATGAAAGCGACACGGGATCGCCCGAGGTCCAGATTGCGATTCTAACGGAGGATGTTATCAACCTCACCGAGCATCTGAGGATGCACAAAAAAGATTTTCACAGCCGCCGCGGCCTGCTTAAAAAAGTTGGTAAGCGCAGAAGGCTGCTTGATTATCTAATACGGAAGGATATTGAAAGTTATAGACAGTTGATATCAAAACTTGGTATCAGGCGGTAAAGCGGAATTAATTGGAGTAATTTAATGGTAAGCAAAGTAGAACTTGAAATTGGCGGAAAAACATTAAGTATTGAAACTGGCAAGGTTGCCAAACAGGCGAATGGGTCAACAATGGTCAGATTAGGTGACACGGTTACATTATCGGCCGTTTGTGCCACTGATAAACCAAGAGAAGGTCAGGATTTTTTCCCTCTGGCAATTGACTATCGGGAAAAATCGTATGCAGCTGGAAAGATCCCCGGCGGCTTTTTTAAACGTGAGGGAAGACCTTCCGAAAAAGAGATTCTCTCAATGAGGGTCATTGATCGACCGATTCGGCCTTTGTTCCCTGATGATTTTAAAAATGAAGTGCAGTGTCATAATCTTGTCCTTTCATCGGATCAACAGAATGATGCGGATATGCTGGCCTTTATTGGGACCGCAGCCTCATTGGCGATATCAGATATACCTTTCACAAAAACTATCGCAGGTGTTAGGGTCGGAAGAGTCAATGGTCAATTTATTGTTTTTCCGACTTTTGATGAGCTGGAACAGTCAGATTTGAATGTTACGATCGCCGGCTCGTCCGACTCAATCACTATGGTTGAGGGTGGTGCCAAAGAGGTTTCCGAGGCAGATATGCTTGAGGCGCTTGCGTTTGGTCACGAACATATAAAAGCGATTATTGCAAAGATAGAAGAATTAAAGGAGACCGCCGGAAAGCCAAAATTCGAATATACTCCGGTTGGCCCGAAAGAAGCTCTGAAAAATAAAGTGACCGAATTGGCCGGTACTCGTTATAGCGAATTTAATAAGATTGCTGACAAAGATGAACGGAATACTGCCAAGCATAAATTCGCCGATGAAATCAAAGAGGCACTGGCCGAAGAATATCCGGAATCAGAAATGGCGATTAGTGGTGTTCTTCATGATATCGATTCTGGTGTAATGCGCAAAATGATCCTTGATGATAATATTCGTATTGACGGTCGTGGTCCCGATGATATCAGAGAGATCACCTGCGAAGTCGGTATCCTTCCGCGCACTCATGGTTCTGCATTGTTTACTCGCGGTCAGACTCAGGCACTGGTTGTTCTAACGCTTGGGACAAAATTGGATGAGCAGCGCGTTGATGATCTTGATGGTGAATCATTTAAAAGTTATATGCTGCATTATAACTTCCCATCATTTTCGGTTGGTGAAATTCGGCCGATTCGCGGCGTTGGCCGTCGTGAAATTGGACATGGTGCTCTGGCCGAAAGAGCTTTACAACCGATTATTCCTTCTGATGAGATGTTTCCCTACACAATCAGAATTGTCTCCGATATTCTGGAATCGAATGGATCATCATCAATGGCCTCTGTTTGTGGTGGATCGCTGGCTCTCATGGATGGCGGCGCACCTATCAAATGTGCCGTAGCTGGCGTTGCCATGGGTCTTATCAAAGAGGGTGACAAATTTGCCGTACTTACCGATATTCTTGGTGATGAAGATCACTTTGGTGATATGGATTTCAAGGTAACCGGCAGTGCTCAGGGAATTACCGCTTTCCAGATGGACATCAAGATTTCCGGTCTTGATATTGAAACAATGAAAGTTGCATTGGACAAAGCGAAAACTGCCCGCTTGTTTATTCTTGATAAAATGAACGCCACGATCTCAACCAATCGCGACAAACTTTCCGAGTATGCTCCAAGAATTCTGACTATCAAGATCAATGTTGATAAAATCGGAACGGTTATTGGACCAGGCGGAAAAATGATCCGATCTATCATCGAAGCTACAGGAGCCAAAGTCGATATCTCTGACGATGGTACTGTTCTTATCGCTTCGGTTGATGGTGCCGCTGGCGAAAAGGCCAGAGAGATGGTTCTGGGGCTTGTCGAAGAACCGGAGATTGATAAGAAATATAGCGGAACGGTTCGGCGGATTACCAATTTTGGCGCTTTTGTCGAAATTCTTCCCGGTACCGATGGCCTTCTTCATATCTCTGAGATCGATCATAAACGAGTAGAGAGAGTCGAAGACTATTTCAAGGTCGGCGACAAAGTCGAAGTTCTCGTTGTTAATATCGATCCGGAAGGAAAGATAAGACTTTCGCGCAAAGCTCTTTTGGAATCATAATTTAATTATGGCGACAAAGAATTTGATTAAATATTCTAAGACCGTTTTAAAAGACGGTCTTAGAATTATTAGCGAAAATATTCCCTCGGCTCGTTCGATTTCAATCGGGGTGTGGGTCGATGTTGGCTCCCGCGATGAACAAAAGTCGGAAAATGGCATTTCTCATTTTATTGAGCATATGTTGTTTAAAGGTACTAAAAGACGTTCCGCCAAAAAGATTGCATCATCGTTGGAATCTTTAGGCGGCAATATAAACGCCTTTACCTCGCGAGAACAAACCTGTTATATGGCTGTCATCCTCGATGAACATCTGGAACAGGCGGTTGATGTCCTCTCTGATATCCTGATGAATTCAACCCTGACTCCCAAAAATATTGATCGCGAAAAATCTGTGGTTGCCGAAGAGATTCATGAAGTTTTTGAAAACCCTTCGGATTTGGTGCATGAACATTTCACTGAAAATTTCTGGTCAAATCAACCGCTGGGGCGATCGATTCTTGGAACCGAAATAACTGTACGGTCATTTGATAGAAAAGATATCAAAGCTTACATGAAAAAGAGCTATCTGTCAGGACGGGTAGTTATCGCGGCGGCCGGAAATGTATCGCATCGGAAATTGGTAGAACTGGTAAAAAAGAAATTTCATTTTTCCGAAGGTATTGGCAACAGGGGAGAGGATGCAATATCACCTTCTCAATTTACTAAACATATTTATACCAATGGTTCGGCACAAAATCATCTTTGTCTCGGCTTTCCCGGTATCAAGTTCAGTCATCCCGATCGGTACAATATACTTGCACTGTACACTTACCTTGGATCAGGGATGTCATCGGTTCTGTTTCAGAAGATTCGCGAAGAAAAAGGAATGGCTTATTCGATATATTCTTTTGCCGATTTCTTCCGCGATAACGGCATGATGGGGATCTATTTTGGAACCGAACAAAAGCATCTCTCTGAAGCGATTGAAACGACCTTAAAAGAACTCAGAAAAATGAAGAAAAACCGACTGCCAGATAGCAAACTGGACAATATCAAAGCTCAAATCAAGGGGCATCTGACGCTGGCACTGGAATCCACTAATGGACGAATGGGCAGGTTGGGACGATTGGAGTTATTGGGCAACGAGTATCTCCCGCTTGACAAGGCGTTAAAATCTATTGATCGTATCCAGTCGAATGATATTCTTGAGATGGCGCGAAAAATATTTGTTTCTGAAGGAATGACGATTACATCGTTAGGTCCCGGCACCGAAGCTGATTTGAACAAAGTCGATTATTCTATTTGAAGGACAGATTAGAAACTTTAAATAATAATTATGCCTATTCTGGCTTTTCATAATTGTTCACCCGGTTTATTAAGCGGATTGAACAATTATTCTCCAAACCGATTTGAACTTCTTTTAAATATTATCAAAAAGCAAAATTATAAATTAATCGGTTTATCTGATTATGTTGATGCCGGCCAAAAAGCTAATCATGTTGTCCTTACTTTTGATGACGGTTACGAATCGTTTTATTATTATGTATACCCGATCTTAAAAAAATATTCTATCCCGGCCACGGTTTTTATACCAACAGATTTTATTGGCAAAACAAATAGATGGGATTATACCGGCTCAGTTTTTCCATCGAGACATCTTTCGAGAGAACAAATTATAGAATTATCAAAATATAATATTACAATTGCCTCGCATGGAATGGCTCATCGCTGCCTGACGCAACTGTCGGATCGCTTTTTAAAGATCGAATTGGCCAGATCCAAAAATATTCTCGAAGAGATTATTGATAGAAAGATCAGTTTCATTAGCTATCCGTTCGGACGATTTAATAAAAAAGTTGAATCTATTGCCGCTGAGATAGGCTACAGAAACGGCTTTTCGCTTTCAATGATTGGCAGGGGAGAAGGTAACTTTACATTAGCAAGAGAGGCAGTATATGCCTTTGATACACCTTATTCGGTATTAAATAAGCTTAATAAAAGTATTTTTAATAAAATCGAATCTATCAAAGGGTCGATTATGAATGCTTATGCCAGCGGGACCATATTTTTAAATAATCTTCGCGGCAAAAAATAATCTATTCATTCTAATTTATATTTATAGCAAATCATTGCCGAATATTCTTGATAAACTAAACTTTATCGCATAGATTCAAAGCTTGATATTAAATTTAATATGTGACGGTAAATATGGATAAAAATATGACATCCGATAATAGATATGACTTCAAGGATATTGAAGCAAAATGGCAAAAAATCTGGGACGACACGAAGCTTTATAAAGCGGCCGATAAACCGGGGAAAGATAAATTTTATATGCTGGTGATGTTCGCTTATCCGTCGGGCGACATCCACATGGGGCATTTCCGAAATTATATTATCGGCGATGCTGTCGCCCGTTATCAGATGATGCTCGGCAAAGATGTGATTCATCCTTTTGGGTGGGATGCTTTTGGATTGCCAGCCGAACGGGCCGCCATTAAGCATAATCTGCATCCTGCGGAATGGACCCAGAAAAATATCGAGGTTTCGCGCAATACTTTGAAATCTACCGGCGTTTCGTTTGACTGGTCACGCGAAGTCGCCTCCTGTAATCCAGATTACTATAAATGGACCCAGTGGATGTTTGTTCAATTGTTCAAACATAAACTCGCGTATCAGAAGGTCGGATGGGTCAACTGGTGCCCCGAAGATAAAACGGTGCTGGCTAATGAACAGGTGGTTGATGGCAAATGCGAACGATGCGAAACAGTGGTTGAGAAAAAAGAGCTGAAACAGTGGTATTTTAAAATAACCGATTATGCTGACCGCCTGATTGATGGCCTTGACAGTTTGCCTGACTGGCCGGAGAATGTAAAAACGATGCAGCGTGAGTGGATCGGACGTTCAACCGGAGCCGAGATCGATTTCACTATTAAAGATACCGGCGAAAAACTGCCGATATTTACAACTCGTCCCGATACTATCTTTGGTGTTACCTTTATGGCGATTGCGCCGGAATCGTCGCTAATAAAGAGCCTCAATCTGGAAGGTGAAGATAAAGAAAAGGTTGAAGAATATCGCAAGAAGGTGTTGGTTCGCACTGAGATAGAAAGAACGTCAACTGATAGCGAAAAAGATGGTGTCTTTACCGGAAAGTATGCCATTAATCCGTTTAACGGCGAAGAAGTACAACTCTGGGTAGCTGATTATGTTCTGGCCGGATATGGCACCGGTGCGGTGATGGCAGTCCCGGCGCATGACAGTCGTGATTTCCTCTTTGCCAAAAAATATGATATTCCGATTAGAATTGTAATTCACCCGGATAAGAATACTACGCTTGATCTCAATACTATGGATGACGCTTTCACCGAATATGGCGTGATGGTAAACTCCGGG
>JAUVBC010000036.1 GCA_030591405.1 Candidatus Zixiibacteriota bacterium | reverse complement strand
TCATATTTTTTACGAAAAGACTATGCCAGGCATGTTCGGTTATTATTCTAAAAGGCAGGCGATAATTCGGATCGGCGCCACCATAACAATCCCGCACAAACAAATCACGTCCTTGAAGAAAACCGAGAAGTCGATTATAAACAGCATCAAACTTTTCAATCGAGAAGGTTCGATTATAAATACCACACAATATATTGTCCTGGGTTGTTGCTTCCTTGACTACAAATTTATCGTTGGCGGCACGGGCCGTATGTTTACCGGTGTTGACAACCAATGGACCCATATGACTGACTTTGCCTTCAGAACGGAATATTGATTCTTCATAGAGAGCTTCAGTCGGAAGGTTCCAATAGACATTGTTCAAGTTAGTCAAACCATGGTTTTTTAAACCATATTCACTTTTTACAGATTGAGCCTGCTTATAGGCCGGAGTTTTAATATCTAAAATGTATTGGTTCATTTCCAGTCTCTCCTTAACTTTCTGTCACCGATGTATATTTCATTGGGCGATTCGGGATCAAGCGCCCATTTGATACGGGCGACGCCAGTCATTATATCTTTTATTGAACCGCAGTATGATAATCTGAGATGTCCCTCCATCCCAAATTCGCCACCCGGAACCGTAACTACCAGCGCTTTCTCCAACAGAAACTTGGCCAGCTTGGCCGAGTTCTTTTCATAAGCGCTGAAATCGGGCAGACAATAAAAGGTCCCATGCGGCTTAATCGTTTTAACGCCGGTAAAAGCATTCAACTCGGCCATCATAACATTACGATTATTTTCAAGGGTAAGCCGCAGATTCTCGACACAACTTTGAATTCCATTAAGGGCAGCGGCGGCGGCGGTTTGCAGGACGACCGAAACGCACGTTGAGTTTTGTCCCTGCACGTTTATCATTGCCTTAATAATTTTCTCATTGGCGACTGTCCAGCCAACCCGGAAACCGGTCATTGCATAAAGTTTGGAGACACCATTAATGACAATAATATGTGAGGAGTCAGAATTGTCTTTTGAATAATCATAACATGAGGGCGCCGTTTTTCCGTCAAAAACCAGTTTATGATAGATATCATCCATAATCAGATAGATACCTTTCTTTTCGCAAAACTCGACAATCTCACGGATAAAATCGGCTGAATAAACAGCTCCCGACGGATTATTGGGGCTGTTGACAATAATTGCTTTTGTATATGAACCGACTTTTTCGACAATATCTTCCATCTTTGGCTGAAAAGTTCCGTCTTCGGGAGTAACAATTACCGGAACACCGTGCACCATTTTAACAATATCAGGATAACTGACCCAATAAGGTGCAAGAATAATAACCTCATCGGTCGGATTAAGAATTGTCAGCATAATGTTATACAATGAATGTTTGGCGCCATTAGATACGATAAGATTTCTAGGTCCAATTGTCTTATTGTAATTATCTTCGGTGTACCGAATAATTGCCTTCATCATGGAAGGAATGCCTTCGGTTGGCGTATAACGTACTTCACCCGTTGTTAATTTGGCAGCGCTACTTAAAATGGCATCAATTGGGACTTTGGTTTTTGGTTCCCCTGCACCGAGATGAATTACCGCCTCGCCTTTTTCCCTTAAAAGACGAGCCGCCTCGTTCATTGCAAGAGTCGGAGACTCTTTAATATCTTTGGCAATCTGGCTAATACTCATATATTTATCCTTTCATCAACACCGCAATTGCGGAAACATCAACTATATCTTGTGCCGAACAGCCCCGTGAAAGATCGTTAGCAGGTTTGGCTAAACCCTGAACAATCGGTCCGGTGGCCGATGCTCCGGCAAGACGTTGGGTTAATTTATATGCAATATTCCCGGCGTCAAGATCAGGGAATATCAGAACGTTGGCGTCACCGGCTACATTTGAACCGGGAGCTTTTGATTTTGCAATTTTGGGAACAATAGCGGCATCAACCTGAAGTTCACCGTCAGCTTTTAGATCGGGAAAATTTTTCTTTAACAATTCAAGCGCCTCAGTGACCTTATCAACATCTTTGTGTTTGGCTGAACCCTTGGTGGAAAAAGAAAGCATCGCCAGCTTTGGTTCCTCACCGGTCAGACTTTGCATTGTCTGTGCTGTTGAAGCGGCAATAGAGGCCAATTGCTCGGCATTCGGATTGGGGACAACCGCACCATCACCATACATAAAGACCTTATTTGCGTATGCACCATAATCCGGCATCGTCATCATAAACGCCCCTGAGACAGTTCTGATGCCGGGGGCCATTCCAATAACCTGAATAGCAGCCCGCAAAACATCACCGGTAGTATTGATCGAACCGGCTACCGAAGCATCAGCCATATCACGGCGGACCATCATCGCTCCGAAGAAAAGATAACTTTTCATTGTTTCTTCGGCCTGTTCCAGAGTGATTCCTTTGGCCTTGCGCAATTCACAAAATTCTTCGGCAAAAGAGGGGAGAAGTTCCGAAGTTGCCGGATCGATTTGTTCGGCCAAATTGAGATCGAGACCATTTTCTTCGGCCAGTTTGGTAATTTCATCCTTATTGCCAAGTAAAATAACTTTCGCGATTTTTTCCTCAATTATTATTTTGGCCGCCTGAATAACTCGCGGTTCTATTCCTTCGGGAAGGACCACGGTTCTAAATACGGCGCGTGCCTTATCTTTTATTCTGTCGAGGGGATTGCCTGCTTTATTTTCTACCCCGCTCATTGTTGTCTCCTTCTAATAACCATATTATTATAATGCATATTTATTAATTTTCGGCAAGCTCTGGATCGGAAAGGAAAGCATTGATAAAAATATTAATGCCGCCGTCCATCACTGCCTGTATATTCGATGTTTCTTTATTCGTTCGATGATCCTTAACCATATTATACGGGTGGAACACATAACTGCGGATCTGACTGCCCCACTCGATCTTCTTTTTTGATTTGGCCCGGTCATCATGTTTTTTCCGTTGTTCTTCCAGTTCCTTCTGGTATAACCTTGAACGAAGCAGGCGCATCGCAGTTGCCTTATTTTTTAACTGACTCCGTTCATTCTGACACTGAACCACAATCCCGCTTGGGGCATGGGTCAATCTGACCGCCGATGATGTTTTATTGACATGTTGTCCCCCCGCTCCCGAGGATCGGTAGGTATCGACACGAATATCATCATCATTAAGTTCAATATTTATATCATCATCAACTTCTGGAAAGATATAAATCGAGACAAACGATGTATGACGGCGACTGTTAGCGTCAAACGGCGAGATTCTTACCAGACGATGAACCCCTGATTCTGAACGTAAATACCCATATGCAAAGTCACCCTCAATTTCGAGCGTGGCCGATTTTAATCCGGCCTCATCGCCGGGAATATAATCAAGAAGCTTGACACTAAAACCTTTCGTTTCACACCAGCGGTTATACATCCGGAAAAGCATCTCGGCCCAATCCTGAGATTCAGTTCCCCCGGCGCCGGGGTGAATAGTCATAATGGCGTTGCTGGCATCATTCGGCCCGGAAAGAAGGGTGGCCGTTTCCATCAGTTCGAAATCGCTGTATATTTGACCAAGCGAATCCCGGATCTCTTTTGCTTCCGCTGAATCCTCATCATCATTGGTCAGTTCAAGCAGTTCCTCAAAATCGGTAAGCTCCAATGAGACGTTTTCCACTTTATCGATCCACTTTTTATGCATAGATATTTCTTTTAAAATTTTCTGAGCACGTCGATTATCATCCCAGAAATTAGATTCGGATGTCAGTTTTTCCAACTTGTTAATTTTTTCACGACGTCCATCAAGGTCAAAGATACCTCGCAAGCTTGGAAAGCCGTGTCTTTAAATCGGTTATCTGTTGTTTTATACTTTCGTTCATATCTTATATCCTCAAGAAGATGTATATAATATTATCAAAATCAAATGTCAATCCAATATATAGAATTAAGTTTTTATATGAAAATATTTCTTCATTTTGCCAATTATATTCAATTTTCAAAAACTGTTGTGTAAGCTATTGATTTGCTTAATATTGGCAAATATCATTGACAAAAGAATATGCCCAAATATCTTAATCAAAACTATTTTCGGAAACGTATAAGGAATATTATGCAGATAGAAATAATTACTGTGAGCCCGTTTGAAGAGAATTGCTGTTTGGTCTGGAGCGAAAAGGACAAATTTGGCGTTATTGTTGATCCGGGCGATGAAGATGAGTTAATTATTGAAAAAATCAAAAAGCTTGGTTTTATTCCAAGGGCAATATTACTCACTCATGGACATGGCGACCATATCGGCGCCGTTGCACCATTGAAGGAGAATTATGATATTCCGGTTTATATCGGAAAAGAAGATGCCCCGATGCTTCTGTCTCCTTCGGCCAACATCTCCGCGATATTTGGATATGAGGTGGTTTGTCCACCGGCCGATTTTTTGGTCGAGGATGAGCAAGTGATAAAAATAGGTTCACTGGAGTTTGTCGTATTTTCAACTCCGGGTCATACCAAAGGCGGCGTCTGCTATTTTTGTGAAAATGTCTTGATATGTGGTGATACCCTTTTTAGCGGATCGATTGGACGAACCGACCTGCCGGGCGGAGATTTCCATCAACTTATTGATTCGATTGATAAAAAGATTCTAAGCCTTCCCGATGATATCGTCTGTTATCCGGGACATGGACCAGCAACAACTGTTGGTACCGAACGACAACATAATCCATTTTTGGCCGGTCGCAATTTTGTTTAGGAGATTGATAAAATGAGAGAAAATTTGATGTCTTTGCCTGACTACCATATCCATCCCGATTTTTCATTTGACGCCAAAGGGACTATTGATGAGTTTTGTGAAGCTGCGATTAGAAAAGATCTGACTGAAATATGTTTCACTACTCATTACGATACCGATCCAAGACTTCCGGAACATCATCGATATATGCGAATCAATGGCGAACTCGTGCCAACGTCAATTGATAATATCGGTGTCTATGTTGACGCCGTGTTTAAGGCGGCAGATAAATATATCGGTCATGAACTATTGGTGCAGTGCGGTGTTGAAGTTGGATATTTCCCTGGCTGCGAAGATGAAATGAGAAAACTGTTTCAAAAATATCAGTTCCATTATAAAATCGGTTCGGTTCATCAGGTAAACGAAACAGATATCTGCAATCAAAAAAGTATGAAAATAGCACCATCAAAATATGATCTGGATGAGTTCGCTGATTTAGTCTATGAAAATTTAATAAAATCGGCCGAAAGTGGTCTGTTTGATGTTCTCGGTCATATCGATATGTATAAAAAATATGGTATCCAACCTTATGGGGAAAGAATAAATAATATCCATGAAGGCCGCATCGAAAAGCTGTTTGAAGCTATGATCGAAAATGGCTGTGGGCTGGAGATTAATACTGCTTCAATAAGAAAGGGATTTAGCGAGTATTATCCTTCAATGGCGATTATCAATGCCGCCCGTTCGGCTGGTGTCCGTATTGTCGCCGTCGGTTCCGATGCTCATTGCCCCGAAGAAGTTGGTTATGATTTTGAGGCAGCGATGGGCGTAGCTTACGAACTATTGCCATACCGCGGTGAATAGTCTATAAAATGAGTTCCGGCGTGATAAGACATAAAAAACTAAATCGTGATTTTTATCTGCGACCGACTCTGGAGGTAGCGCAAGACCTTTTGGGCAAATATCTTGTTTACAATAATAATGGACAAAAAATTTCGGTTCGTCTGGTTGAAGTGGAAGCTTATATCGGCGAGGATGACCCAGCCTGCCATGCCGCGGTTGGCAAAACTGCCCGAAATGAGATTATGTATGGAACCGGCGGATTTAGTTACATCTATTTTATCTATGGAATGTATAATTGTCTGAATATTGTAACTGAAAGAGTCAGTTATCCGGCAGCGGTTTTGATTCGCGGTGCCGAGCCGATTGAAGGTATCGAAATTATGCAGGAAAATTATCCCGGCGCAAAAAATGGCAGATATACCGATGGCCCGGGAAAACTGTGCAAAGCACTTGGCCTGACCAGAGAAAAAAATGCTCTTGATTTGACAGGAAATAGCCTGTATCTTGAAAATCGTGATTATAAAGTTAAAAAAATTATAAAAACGATACGGATCGGGATTAAAAAAGCAACCAGATGCCAATGGCGTTTCTTTGATGCTGATTCGGAGTTTGTATCGGTTAGCAAAAAAATTGGTTTAGATAATTAAGGGCGATAATTATGCCAAACAGAAAACGCTTAAAATCCTCTACAATTCCGCTTTCGACATTTGAAAACGCGATGCATCAGTTTGATCAGGCTGCCGGCAAGCTTAATATCGATAAGGGATTGTTGGAGTTTATCAAATATCCAAAACGCAGCATTATTGTCAAACTTCCGGTTCGAATGGACGATGGGACTTTTGAAATGTTTACAGGATATCGAGTCCAGCATTCGACCGTGCGGGGTCCGGCGAAAGGCGGCATAAGATATCACCCCAATGTTGATCTCGATGAAGTCCAGGCATTGGCGGCATGGATGACCTGGAAATGCGCTGTGGTCAATATTCCATTCGGGGGCGGCAAGGGCGGAATCTGCTGTGACCCGTCAAAAATGTCAACAAATGAATTGGAACGCCTAACACGTCGATATGCGGCTAGCTTCTTAGATACCTTTGGACCAGAGACAGATGTTCCAGCTCCCGATGTTAATACTAATGAGAAAACAATGGCCTGGATAATGGATACATATTCAATGCATTCGCAGCGCACCGTTACATCAGTAGTTACCGGTAAGCCTATCAGTATTGGCGGTTCGAGAGGTCGTCACGATGCCACCGGAGCTGGTGTAGTTATTTCTGTTCGGGAAGCATTAAAACATCTGAAGATGAATCCCGAAAAATCAACTGCCGCCGTTCAGGGTTTTGGAAATGTCGGTTCCATTGCCGCCCTGTATTTGTTTCGGTTGGGGATCAAGGTCACCCATGTCTGCGATGTCTTTGGCGGGCTGACCAACAGTAAGGGAATTGATATTGAGGCACTGATTAAATATGTTAAACAGCATAAAAAGGTAGTCGGTTTTCCCGGCGCCAAACCGTTTGATATTAAAAAATTACTCTATGCCCAGGTTGACATCCTGGTCCCTGCGGCGCTTGAAAATCAAATCACCGAAAAAAATGCCGCCAAAGTCAGGGCCAAAATCATAGCCGAAGGAGCCAATGGACCGGTCACGCCGGAAGCCGATTTGATCTTGAAGAAAAACAAAGTTTTTGTCATTCCTGATATTCTTTGCAATGCCGGCGGCGTGACGGTATCATATTTTGAATGGGTTCAGGATCGTATCGGCTATTTCTGGACAGAGGAAGAGGTCAATGAACGGATGGAAAGAATATTGACCGAGGCTTTTGACGGAGTCCTTAAGATCGCTTTGGAGAATAAGGTCGATCTCAGGATGGCCGCTTTTATGGTAGCGATTCAGAGGGTGGTGGAAGTTGTTCAACTGCGAGGAATTTACGCGTAACAATTGAGGCTTATATATGTTTGGTCCCGATTTTCTAAGACAGGCGTTAATAGCGGCTCCTGTAATACTGTTCTCGCTAACTATTCATGAATTTTTTCATGCCTATACTGCTTATCGGTATGGCGATTCCACCGCTAAAGATATGGGACGATTAACACTCAACCCGCTGGCGCATCTCGATTTTTTCGGGACTTTAATGATGTTCCTGTCTGGCTTTCGCTTTGGCTGGGCTAAACCGGTTCCGGTCAATCCGTATAATCTTCGCAATCCGCGGGTGGCCAATTTATGGATATCTGCCGCAGGACCGCTGTCCAATATTGGACTTGCATTTATATTCGGGATGGTTTTCCGGATAATTGCAGCCGGAGGTATTGTTGTCCCTGAAGCAGTGCTGATGATTATCAAATTTGGCGTTTCGATAAATATATCGCTCGCCTTTTTTAATCTGATTCCGCTTTATCCTCTGGATGGTTCGCATATCCTGAAAAGTCTTCTGCCGCCACGATATGAAGCCAAACTGTTTGAGTTTCAGCGATTCAGCCCATACATATTGTTATTTCTTATCGTCACCAGATCATTTTGGTTTATACTGGGGCCGATAATTATCTGGTTTATTCGTCTTTTTGCCGGGAATGCTTTCTTTTATGGATATTAAAATGACAAAATTAATAAGTTTCTTAATACTGATTATTGTTTTATATCTCGCCCCTGGTTGTACATTTGCCAATCGAGGCAAATGGAAAGCTGAAAAAGTCGCTGCTGAGAATAAAACGAAGAGCCCAACGACACTTGAGCTTAAGGGTGATGCTTTTCTTTTTGATATGAAGATTATCAATAAAGGCAAAAAAAACTCAGTCAGACTCGATATTTATAGAAAAGGAGATTCACTGGCAGTTTTCGCGAGAGGTTATCTCGGTAAGGGAGTCTTAAAAGGACTTGTAAATTATGACTCGGTAGTAACATATTTTCCAACCGAAGACCAATTCTACTCCGGGAAAATTAGCAATCTTCTTTTGGCCAACTGTTTTGAGAAAATCCCGCTTGAAAAAATGTTGGTAGACTTTTTTAGAAAAACTCCTGATAAAATAGATTATTCATTTGGCGGCGCATATTTGTCTGTTCTAACAGAAAAGCCCGGTTTTCGCAAATATCGTCTGGTCGCCCGAGACTGCTTAGAGTTTATAGAACTCGATTATGACTGGAAAAATGGGCAATTTTTGCTTGAAAAATTTCAATATTCCAATGAAAATGGTGAATTCAGACTTGATGCCGAACGACGCAAATTCAAACTAAATGTCAAACTTCCTGACGGAAAATATAAAGTATCAATACCGGCAACCGCCTCAAGGATTTACCCCTGATCTTCCTGTTATCCGGTTGACATTTTCCAATGATTATATAACTTAATTGCTTATATAATTTTATGTAATTTGAATAGAATCTAACTTGTTGAGATACGATTTTATATGAGTCTATTAAGAAGAACATTTTCCTGTCTGAAACCATATTGGAAGCGGATTTTTGTTGCCTCGATTTCGGCATCGATTCATGCGATCATGGCCGGAATGTTGATCTGGATGGCCGGACCGCTGCTGATGACCCTTTTGAACACCGCCGATATTTCTGATAATGAAACAAAAAATGAAGCTGTCACTCAAACAGAAACCGTTGATACTGGAATTATAAACAAAAGCGAATTTAATCTTGAAGAAAAACTTGACGCCGATCTTGATTTTCTTGTCAGAACCAAAAATAATCTTAAAAACGGCATAAATGAGATTGTGACCGGACGTGACAAAATCGAGACCTTGTTTAATTTCTGCCTGCTGATTGTGCTGATTGCGGTTGCCTCCAATTTGTTTTTGTATATTCAGGGATTCTTTATGGCTTTTGTGCAACAATCGGTGATTCGTGATTTCCGAAACCGGCTTTTTGAAAAATACCAAAAACTATCGCTCAGTTATTTTCATCATCAAAGGACAGGTCAACTGATCTCGCGAGTCACCAACGATGTTGTCGTTTTAAACGAAACGGTCGATCTCGGTTTCAATCGATTGGTCACTGATTCATTGTCGGTTTTACTTCTTTCTGCGTTTTTGGTTCTTCTTTCATGGAAACTGACTCTTCTGGCGACATTAGTCCTGCCGCTTGTTTTTGGTTTTATATATTTGATGGGCAAAAAACTGCGGAAATATTCGGCCCGTTCTCAGGAAAAAATGGCCGATGTTAATTCGGTTTTGGAAGAAACCGTTTCCAATATCAGAATTGTCAAAGCTTATGCGATGGAAAAATTCGAGACCGGTAAGTTTTATAACGCTACCGGTGATTTTTTCCGGGCACTGGTCAGAATGACCCGACTGCGGCATTTGGCCAGTCCGGTTAACGAAATTCTGATAACCGGCGCCGGAATCATTATCCTCTTTTTTGCCGGGACAAGAATTATCGAGGGGCAGGGTGAGCTTGATGCCGGCGATTTTATGACCTTTATCATTGCTTTGTTTTCACTGGTCAAGCCGGTTAAATCTCTTTTGTCGATCCATGTAAAAATCCAGGAAGGGATGGCTGCCGCCGAGCGAATATTCAAAGTTCTCGATGCTCCGGTGACAGTGAAGGAAGCGTCCAACCCCAAAGAGATAAATAGTTTTAACTCTTCGATTAAATTTGAAAATGTGTCGTTTTCATACAATAAATCACAACCGGTATTAAATGATA
Source organism: Candidatus Zixiibacteriota bacterium (assembly GCA_030591405.1). GTDB lineage: Bacteria > Zixibacteria > MSB-5A5 > GN15 > PGXB01 > JAAERC01. Next base: position 1,183 of record JAUVBC010000036.1, on the reverse strand, counting down.
TCTCATTCGAAGTAAAAAAAGGCGAGGTGATCGCACTGGTTGGACCGTCGGGTGCCGGTAAATCCACGATGTTTGATCTGTTACCGCGCTTTTATGATCCTACCAATGGCCGTATCAGTATCGATGGTACAGATATAAGAGAAATCAAAATGAACTCGCTGAGGCAGCTGCTCGGAATTGTGACCCAGGAGACATATCTGTTTAATGAAACGATCAAGGCCAATATTGCTTATGGCTTAAAAAATATATCGATGGATGAGATCGAAAAAGCTGCCAAAGCGGCCAATGCGTTTGATTTTATAGCAGGCTTTGAAAACGGTTTTGAGACCGAGGTTGGAAATCGAGGGGTTCGTCTTTCGGGCGGACAACGGCAGAGAATAGCGATTGCCAGGGCGCTTTTAAAAAATCCACAGATTCTTATTTTCGATGAAGCTACCTCGGCACTTGATACCGAATCGGAACAATTGGTGCAGGATGCTATCGACCGTTTGATGGCAAGTCGGACCACTCTGGTTATTGCTCATCGTTTGTCAACTATCAAACATGCCGACCGTATTCTGGTTATCGATCAAGGGAATTTGGCTGAGATCGGTACTCACCAGCAACTATTGGAAAAAGATGGTCTTTACCGAAGGCTTTATATGATGCAGTTTAAAGAGAAAGAATCGGCATGAACCTTCTTATTCTCGATTCGATTGATACCAAAACATTTGGCGGTTACCAGAACTGGATATGTCTGATCGCTCCTGAACTGGTAAGTCGGGGACATAAGGTCATAGTTGTCAGTCGGCCAAAATCAGAATTTTTCAAAAGGTTCAGTAAACAATCGGGTGGAGTTAATATATTTGAATTGCCGATATCGGGAGATTTTAATCCGTTTACTATATCAAAATTGGCCAGGCTTTTCAAAAAAGAAAATATTGAATCTGTTATTTGTGATTTTAATAAGGATGTTCGACTGGGCGGTTTGGCTGCCTGATTTTCAAACCGACCAAAAGTAGTTTGGCATCTGGGACTTAATATTACAAAAAATAATTTTGTTCATCGGTTTTTAACGCCGAGGCTTATCAATGCCGCCGTAGTACCTTCGGTTGATCTCAAAAGACAAGTAGTGGCATCGGGGTATATCGATGCTAAAATAGTTACCATAATCCCACACGGTATACCCGCGCTGGATTTTAAT
>JAUVBC010000334.1 GCA_030591405.1 Candidatus Zixiibacteriota bacterium | reverse complement strand
CTTCGCGCCATACAGCTATCCAAATCAAACCAAAAACCAACCACTGAATAACTATGGTCGGAAGGTAAACCATAAATATCGGCGAGACTGATAACATCCGCAGCATCTGTGACGGATCGCCGACAAATGCCACCGACATAAATGGCCAGAAAATCAGTAGAAAAAACAGGGTAAAATATGAGACCTTGCTTTTGCGATAAGGTTGACCGGTTATTGGAACCGTGTTCTTTTCTGAATCAATCCCTGTTTCCCTGCCTATCGGATCAACAGGTGATAAATCAAAGTTGTTATTGTCTTGTGTCAAAGTTATTGTTCTATTTCAGATCTTTTCTTTTTCCTGAATAATGCACCGCCAATCAGCGCCACCCCGACTATAATCATAAACATTGGCCAGGTATCATGCAGCGGCGGGAGAATATCCATATTGACCAATAAAAATAAAAGACCAATTCCCAAAACAATCAAGCCACCGACCATTTGACCTGAGCGAGCTTCAATATCCTTTTTTTCATTATCAGACATATTTTACCTCATTGATTGATTTATCAACATCATCGTTGATTATTCAATAATATGCTAAAATCATATAAAAGGTTGCGTTTGGAAAGAAAAAACTTATGTGATTCACATGATATTGAGTGATTGATTGTCACATCAAAACCTGCGATCTGTCGGTTGTAGACATATCTGCTATGATTCGTTCTCTTGGTCTCTTAAAAAGGACGAATCTATGGCCAAAGGGAAAATCATTTATCAAAACTGGATCGTTGATATCGGTGTCGATCCGGGACAGTCTGGTAAGCTCCAGATCCAGAGCGATTTAATTAAGCCGGATAAGCAGGTCGTTTCTGCCGTTCGCAAAGCGCTGGAGCAATTAGAATCTCATGAACAGGATTTTATTGAAAGCTATTATTTTCAGGGTAAGACTTATCGTGAAATAGCCCAATTACAAAATCGAAGAATCAGCCGGATCGAGGGGCTTCATCGGCGCTCACTGGCCAAACTTAAAAAATATCTGGCCCGGTTTGTCAAAGAGCGGTTTGATATCGATGCGGAAATCGGCCGGGACTGTATAATCTGCTATTCACCTCACAAAGAAAAAATCGACAAACTGATCAAAAACAAAAAGAAACAGGAGACCTGGAAAAATATTATAAAGATTTTAAAAGAAAAATATCAAATTCAGATTAAAACTCCGCAGGTTTTAATCGGACACCAGAAATATCATCTAAAGTAAAGGAGTCACAAGTGGAAAAAGAAATCAAAAAAATCAGCTCAAGAGAGGCAAGAAAACTCAGAGGCGATCATTGTTTGAATGTGTTTGTATCTTATGAACTTAAGGATAAACTAAATGGCCTGGCAAAACGATATGACCGGACAACAGCCGATATGGTTCGGGCACTTCTAAATATTGGGATCCCGATGATGGAGGGGATATCTCAGGCTGAGGAGAAAATGGTGAAGGAATATACTCAAATATTCCGTAAATTCAGGAAAATTAAAGACTTAAAGGAAATATAACAATTTTGAATACAATTTTTCGCTTGAAATGACTGCTTTGAGTTCGTATAATCAGGTTTCATATAAGGAAGAATAATGATAGAAAATCAGAGGACGATAAAAAAAGAAATCAGTGTTGAAGGTATCGGGTTGCATACTGGCAACAAAACCAAAATCACGTTCAAGCCGGCTCCGCCCGATAGCTGGGTTAAATTTGTCAGAACCGATATAGCCGGTTCACCGTCGGTGATCGCCGATATCGACCATGTTATCGATATCTCACGCGGCACCACGCTGGGCAACGGCGAGGCCAAAGTTCACACGGTTGAGCATGTTCTGGCGGCACTGGCGGGGCTTCAGATCGACAATATGGTTATTGAGCTCAATGCCAACGAACCTCCGGTCGGCGACGGTTCGGCAAAAATATTTGTCGACAAAATTTTGGAAGCAGGGATCGATAATCAGGATGCCGAACGAAAGTATCTTGAAATCGACACGCCTCTCTCCTATTCCGAACCGGATCGAGCGGTCGATATTGTGGTCACACCGTCGGAATCGTTGCGAATAACATTTATGATAGATTATAAAAATCCGGCGCTCGGCACGCAGTATACAACCTTGATCGATCTGGACAAAGAATTCGTCAAAGATTATGCCCCGACAAGAACTTTTTGTTTTCTCTCAGAAGTTGAGATGCTGAAATCTCAAGGGTTGATCAAAGGCGGCGGATTGCAAACTGCTGTTGTTATTTATGATTCGGATCGCGGACAGGATGAGGTCGAACGGATCAGAGCTGCCCTTGATTTAAAAGATGAAGCATTTGTCGGCAAAACCGGAATCATCAATGATATCCCCTTAAGATTCCCGAACGAACCGGTCAGGCACAAAGCTCTTGATCTTCTCGGCGATTTGTTTTTAATCGGCGTCCCGATCAAGGGACATATTCTGGCTGCTCGGTCAGGACATAAGGCTAATGTTGCTCTCGTAAAAAAAATCAGGGCGCTTTATAAAAAGAAAAAATTAATCGGGAAATATCAAAAATCAAATAGTTCCCCCATTATTGATATCAACGGCGTCATGGAGATTTTACCGCACCGCTATCCCTTTTTGCTAATAGATAAAATACTGGAACTGGAACCTGAAAAACGGGTGGTTGCAATAAAAAATGTTACTTTTAATGAGCCATTTTTCCAGGGACATTTCCCGGGTCATCCGATTATGCCGGGTGTCCTTATTATGGAAGCATTGGCGCAGGCGGGTGGTGTTTTACTTCTGGAAGCGGTTGGTGATCCAAAGACAAAACTTGTTTATTTTCTATCGATGGATAAAGTCAAGTTCCGCAAACCGGTTCTGCCGGGCGATACTCTTCGATTAGAACTTGATATGGTATTCTACCGTCGCGGAATCTGTAAAATGCTCGGAAAAGCGATGGTTGGT
>JAUVBC010000080.1 GCA_030591405.1 Candidatus Zixiibacteriota bacterium | reverse complement strand
CAAAATCTTTTTGATTTTTATAATATTGTATATCCGAATTCTCCATGGCTGTTAGATAATGAAAGATTTATTTGGCAAAACTTTTCCAACCCATTACAAAGTAAAGAAGAAAATGCTATCTGGCTCCTCTATGATGAAAATGAAAATCTAATAGGCCAGAATATTTTTATTTTTTATAACCTTTCGGTAGGTAACAAGGTTTATCGCGGTTTCTGTTCAACAAATTTGATTGTTAAACCGGGAATAGTTGGCAAAGGTTATGGCCATGCCATGATCAGTAAAAATGAAACTTTTGATGGAATCGCTTATGCCGTTGGAATAACTCCTGCTTCAATCAGAGCGTTTGTTAAACGAGGGTGGATTTATATAGCCGACGCCAAAATGATGAGTCGGATTATCAATCCATTTCCCAATTTGAAATATTTGAAAATGCCACTTTGGAAAATTATATTGGCCTACCCAATTATTAAAATATTAAACTTTATAACAAATATTTCAGCGCGACTTTTGGCGCCAAAGAAGATTGATGGCATTTCTTATTCTAAAATTGTTTCTTTTGAATCATCATGGGACAAGATTTGGGATTCATATTTGAAAGATTTTGCCATTTATTTTAAAAGAACAAGCGAAACTTTGAATTATAAATACTTCAAACGCAAAGATGCCAATCATAATGTATTGCTTTTCAAAAAAGATGAAAAACCGATAGGTTATGCTGTTTATCGTTTATCTGTCAATGAAATCCGCAAAATTCAATTGGGAAGAATCGTCGACATTGTGTACGATCCCTCTTTGGGTTTGGAATTATTGACATATATGATCCGTGTTCTGAAAGAAAATTTGTTGCATGAAAAAATCGATGGCATTGTCGCTATCGCGGCCACCGATGAAATAGCCAGAGCCTTTAGGAAAAATGGGTTGTATCTGTCTCGAGTACAGCCGGCAATTATTAAGGAAGAAGATTTCAGTATTGAAGATTTAAGAGGCAGGTTTAAAAATCTTTGGTACATAACGCTTGGCGATTCAGATCTTGATAATTATTGGTAGGAGTATATTTAATGGATAAGACCTTATATATAGTAATAGGATGCGACACTGATCCTGATAGACCTGGTTTTATAGAAAATCTGCCTGTCGATGGTCTAAGTTGGCGAGGAATGCTCGAAGGTATCCCCAGAGCAAAGGAAAAAGTAAAATCTATCAAGGATTCTATCGGCAATTCACCTGTTTTCAGTTGGTGCCTGCGGGCAGATTACCAAATTAAAAAAATCCATGGTTCATATAATTATATTCTAGCTAATCATAAAGAATTTCTTTTGGAATTGGAAGAAGATGGTGATGAACTGGCTTGGCATCCTCATTTTTGGAAAGATGATGAAAATGGCAAATGGTATCAGGAGGTTTTTGACCTTGATTGGCAAGTAAACATGCTGAAAGAAGCATTTGCCGCTTATCAAAATGTATTACCAGATAGAGCTAAATCTGTTAGGATGGGATGGGATTTCCATAACAACGAAACTTTTGGAACCCTTCAGAATTTAGGCATCAAAGTTGATTTTAGCGGTATCCCAAGGCTAAAAATAACTCCAAAAAATAAAAATATCCGTTCGGTTAACTTCTTTGATTGGTCATTGTCACCCAATCACCCCTATTTTCCCGCATTGGCTGATTACAGAAGAAATGCAAAAGATAATGAATCAATTTTTGATTTGCTGGAATCCCCCAATTTTATTTCCAAATCAATAATATGGGGAACAATAAGCGGCTTGGTACTTGCAAAAAAAATGAAAGATATTAAACCATTATTTAATGCCTTAAGACGCCCATCCTATTGGATTAATATAACTGGAAAATCTACCCTCTTTGCGCCGTTAATGGATCAGGTAAAACGCGATTTCAAATATAGGGATAAGATATTTTTTATAACATATTTTCACCCCGATGAACTCCTTAAAAATAAAAGCTCCTTATACTCGCTGAAAAATATGGCAAATAATATTAGTTCGCTGGTGGAACGTGTTGAACATTATGGTGCCCACGCCAAGTTTATTCAGGCCAGGGAAATATTGAATTATATTTAGTTTTAACGTTGACCAATTTATGAAAAATACAAGTTCTCCAAACAAATGGTTTAACCGGCACAATATATTAAAAAACAGTATTAAATTTATTCTTATCACTGTTGTAGTATATTTTGTTTATAAGCAGCTTGTGAATAACTGGTCAGAGGTTATCACATATTCATGGTCTATTGATTATCCAATTTTGTTACTCTCGATTATCATGCATTTAATAACATTTGTTTTCTTTTCAAAAGTATGGTGCATTCTAATAGCCGCTTTTGGTTTTAAAGTCAGCCTGTGGCACGCCTTTAAGATCGGGTATATAACAAATCTGGGCAGGTACATACCGGGAAAGGTATGGCCGGTAATTGGCATGTCTTATCTTGCCAAAAAGCTTGATATTAGCGAGGAGGTTTCGGTAACATCCTGGGTAGTGGCACTGATATTTACTCTGCCATCTGCTTTTTTGGCTGGCTTTTTATGTACTTCATTTTCACCGGAAATGCAATCATTGGGGGTTACTAAATTTCTGGGACCGGGTGTTTATTGGATAACGGCCCTAATATTTCTTGTATCACTATTTTTGATATTTATTCCCAATAAAATATTTTCATTACTGAATTATATTCTGAACTTTTTGAAACGACCAAAAATAAATTTTGAAATTAGTATAAAAACGGCGCTTGCAGTTTATTTTGGATATTTTCTTTGTTGGATTAGTTATGGATTTTCTTTTTGGCTTTTTGTGTCTGCAATATCGTCCCAATCCAATGTACCTATAATAACTTCAATTGGCATCTTTATAATTGCCTATCAAATTGGTTATCTGACCATTTTTGCACCTGGCGGAATTGGAACACGTGAGTTGGTTTTGTCAATTGCACTTACACCCTTTGTTGGTCCGATTGCCGCCGGAATTGCAATTGCAGCAAGGCTTTGGAATATGGTTGTTGAGATTATTGCGGCATTTATTGCCTTAAAAATTCGATTCAAATCGCGATAATTACCAAATATTTTCCCATTACAATTGACTTTATTAAATATTATTGATTTTATCAATTTTCGCAGATTGCAGTCCCGAAAGAAATAATGGAATCGGAAGTAATGATCCGGATGGTTCGCGAAATGATATAGGCGCAATCCCATATGAGTAAAACTATACTATTTTATTATGGATTGATTAAACGACAAAAGGGGTAGCATAGTTTAACCATTCCACGCTACCCCTTTTAAAATATAAATTACAAAAATCAAATAAACTATTTTATCAGCAGCATTTTCCTGCTTGCCGTAAAGCCATCAGCCTTAAGTTGGTACAGATATATTCCAGATGAAACTCTGCTGCCATTTGCATCGCACCCGTCCCATGAGGCCGTGTAATGTCCTGCTTCGAATTTTCTGTCCAATATAGTTGCAATCTGTTGACCGGCAATATTGAAGATATCGATGCGTACATCAGACGGTTTAGGAATAGAAAATTTAATCGAGGTGTTCGGATTAAACGGATTCGGATAGTTCTGGCTTAGTTGAAATCTGCTGGGGATTGAAATATCTTTTATGATCTCAACCTTAATCGGTGCCGCATTGAGATCAGCACCCAGTGCGGTCAAAATCTCTACCTCACCATCAATTTCCAATATCGTATTTTCTCCCGATGGAATTACCGAACTACCGGTAATATCCAATAATGCAAGCCGAATTTCATTGCCGTTATTAGAGAAAAATGCCTCCAAACCATCCGTTTTACTGTTGATTTGATGAACCGATCCATTTATTGTCCGCATTGATATTTCCAGAGCTGCCTGATCTATGGCTGAGCTGAATTTGATAAATGTAGTTCCATCCTGAATCGACGCTGTCAACTCAGCATTACCAACATAATTATAATCTGAATATTGCCCAAAAGTACTGCTTCCAGAATAGCAGCCGTATTCCGGTGTCGGTCCGGATTTATATTTGTAATTAATCAAATATGCAATATCAAGAATATTTAAATCGCAATCAACATTAACATCGCCCACTGCAGGTGGTGTCGGTTCCTGCCCGCCTTTATATTTATGATTTATTAAATAGACAATATCAAGAATATTTACTTTGCCATCTCCGCTGGCATCACCAGGACGAACAGTATTTATTAATAATGGACCAAAATTAACGTATGGTACAAAATCATTTGGAACCAGAGCCGTGTCGACAAAAAGCAGTTCATTATCAATATCACCAATAAAGGCGGTGCTAAATCTGATAAATATACTGTCTTCAATTACTTCCAGATCACAATTATAATGAAAACGCATACGAGCAATTTCGGTGTCGATGCCCTCATCTATAAAATATCCTTCTGGTTCAGCAAATCCGATTAAGCCCATCAAAACTGTTTGATTTTCGTTGTCGATTAATGCCGCGTTGCTCCAATTTTCAACCGCCGTTCCATTGAATTCAACCGCTGTAAGTTCCAGATTTGGATCATCCCATGTTAGCGGGATATTCATAGCTGTTGTCGCAATGCCGCAGTTGTATCTAAGTGGTACTATAATTCCTGTATCACAAGTTAATCCATCAAGATAATAAACATTGGTTTCAGGAATATAGAGCGTGGAAGGACCAATTGGGCCGCCTCCCGCCATGGGAATGGCGCCAATGTCATTCGGAGAACCGTCCGGATCATTATAAATAGGATTCGGATCGCCGGCGTTTATGCAAGGCGAAGAATATTCCAGACCATAATCGGCAGTAAAGACCGGATCGGCCGATATATCATGAGCCGCCGCAGCGACTTGCCAATAATCGCCTCCTCCATTGCCCCATACATCGTTATAATCATATGTTAGACCTGGATTAGGACCCTCATGGTTTCTTACCTCAATGCCATATTCTTCATTATTAACAACAATATTATTTCTGACATCGCAGTCAGCAGTCAATAATACTGTTATACCAAGTGTGTTGCCGACGCAGGTATTGTTAACAACTTTGACATTTTGCGCATTGAAATATATAGCTCCCTTACGAACGGAACCGGGAGTACCGATATTATTATAACAGACATTACGCTCAACCACAGCATCATCACCTTGAATAAGTGAAACAGCCGGTCCATTTCCGGAGATATTGTCATGCATAATATTTCCAATGATCCTGGCTGTGCCATAACCATAACCAAGGCGAACGAAAACGGCTCCCCCGGAAATCGGGGTTTCATTGTACCGAAATAAATTGTTTTTAATAAGGGGTGCGCCATTTTCAAAGAATACTCCCCCGGCATCATACGGACCAACACAATTCTGAATAATGCAATCACTAATTTCAGCAGATGATCTCATGCCATATACGCCACGAACAGCACTATTTCCATCGATTGTAAAACCGTTGATAACGGTCGACTCGTTTGTATTGGCTATATTTATGATCTGGTTCGCAAATGATAGTGCTCCCGCGATTTTATAAGCGACATCGCCAGCATCAATTGATGCCGAGTCATAATCATTGGGCAGACTACTGGTGAAGTTGTCTGAGGACGATATAATTATAGTCTCATCTGCTCCCGATTCGGATAACAACACGACCGATTTGCTGAAGAAATTAATCTCCTCGGTATAGGTTCCCGCTGCCACCATAACCGTGTCTCCGCTTATGGCAAAGTTTAATGCTTCTTGAATTGTGGAATATTCCGATGGAACGTACAGTGTCATAGGAATACGCGGATCTTCACCAGAATATGGTATGGCACCGATATCATTTCGTGAACCGTCGGGATCGTTATATATAGCATCAGGATCGCCGGTATCTATACAGGGCGATGATGTGGCAATACCATAATTTATACTAAAAATAGGGTCGGCCGATATATCATGATCCGCCGCAGTGATTTGCCAATAATCGCCTCCTCCATTGCCCCATACATCGTTATAGTCATAAGTCAATTCCGGATTTGGCCCCTCATTATAAAGGACTTCTATTCCATACTCTTCATTGGTAACAACAATATTATTACGAACATCACAGTTGGATGTCATCAAGACAGTAATACCGAGAGTATTACTAACCAAAGTATTGTTAATAACGCCGATATTGTCACCGCGAAAGTATATGGCGCCTTTGCGAGTCGATCCGGGTGTGCCAATATTACCAAAACAGACATTTCTCTCAACCAGGGCATCATCACCTTCAATAAGTGTAACAGCAGGACCATTTCCAGAGATGTTATTATACATAATATTTCCAATGATCTCAGCTGTTCCAAAGCCGTAACCCAATCGAATAAAAACCGCCCCTCCCGAAATCGGCGTTTCATTATAGCGGAACAAATTATCTTTGATAAGCGGTGCTCCATCCTGGAAGAAGACTCCTCCCGCATCATATGAACCTACACAATTTTGGATAATGCAATCACTGATTTCAGCAGAAGAGTTCATCCCATAAACACCTCGAACCGAATAATTTCCGTCAATCGTAAAGCCGTTTATGATTGTTGACCTGTTACAATTGGCTGCATTTATAACTTGATTGGAATAGGAGCCGGTCATCGCCGTTCGATAAGCCATACCGACAGCGTCAGTCGCCGTGGAATCATAATTGTTTGGCAAACTATTTATGTATTCTTCAGATGGAGCAATAATTATAGTTTCATCAGCACCTGATTCTGATAACATAATAATCGATTTGCCATAGAAATTAATATATTCAGAATATGTCCCTGCGGCAACCATGATTGTGTCACCACTAATGGCAAAACTAAATGCGGTTTGTATCAATTCATATTCCGATGGAACATAAAGTGTCATCGGTTCGCGCGGCTCACCGCCACCAGTATAAGGAACAGCACCAATATCGTTTCGAGAATCATCAGGATCGTTAAACGCGGCATCCGGATGACCAGCATCAATACAGGGCGAACCTGCCCCAAGAGCAAAATTGAAAACAAATATAGGATCCGCCGCAAGTGCTCCATCACCAAGATCAGATATGTTTTGAAAATCAACAGCATTGCCATAAACATCGTTATAAAACATAATCGGATGTGGCAACCCGGTGGAATTTCTATGAATAGCATAGTGAGTATTAAACGCAATAATATTATTTTTGATAACCGGCGCCTCTGTTGAAAATGTAGATATTCCTCCGTTGGCACAATTAACTATAGTGTTGTTAATAATAACAGCCGGAGAAGCGCCAGAAGTGCCATAATCATCTCCACCTAATGAAATAGCCCCCCAGTCAATTATATTTTGATTTCTCAGAATGTTATATTTGATTGTCGGTCCTGCATTTTCGCAAAGAATTCCAATTCTGCCGCCATCAAGCGTAAACCCCTCCAGAACGGCATCAGATGTTTCACCATTAGTAAACACAACCAGATTAACCGAAGGATTCTCCGTAATTACAGTCTCCAGCGGACCGGATGATGATTTGACAACAATAGCCTTTCCCATAAAATCCAGGGACTCAGTATAAATTCCGGGGGCAACAAGAACCGTATCGGAATTATTGGCGGAGTTTATGCCGTCCTGAATAGTTGGTTGTTGGGCAGGCACCTCAATGGTGTCGGAAATCGCTGCCGAAAATAACATAAGGCAAAAAAGTGCCAAAAAACAAAGTATCGCTTTGAAATTTAAGGAATACATAATGCCTCCCTGTAATATGATTATGCTTATAGATTTATTAAGTATAATCTACTCGTCTAATAATAATTTGTCAAGAGTTATTTTATACGTGAATACATTTGAATGTAGAGAAATAATCACCTGTCGCATTTGAGGTTTTGGTTGAAATATAGACAAGGGGATAGTAAGAAAAACATTTGAAAAGGCGATAAAAAGCGCCGGGATTTTTGTCCAGATTTTAGAATTTTAAGGCATACTTATGCATCCCACCTGGTCATGCAGGGAATAGATATAAGGACAGTACAAAAACTTTTGGGATATCATAGTATAAAAATGACAGAAAAATATAGTCATTTGGCTCCTGATCATCTTCAGTCAGTGGCCAGCTTTTTGAATTTCCAAGATAAGCCGGAAAATAAAAGGCACAAATATGGCACAAACGAGATTTTTGGTTATTTTGAAATTCCGCAAGTAGTTGCTATACAATGGCGTCCCCAAGGGGATTTGAACCCCTGTCGCCGCCGTGAAAGGGCAGTGTCCTAGACCTAACTAGACGATGGGGACGCAATTTGTGCCGCTTAGTATAATAAAATATATTAAACTGTCAAGCCAAATAATCGACCTGTTTCTATTTCCTTCAATCACCTGTTAAACTGAAATATTTACTTCAGGAGAATCATTTTACGGGTTATAGAATTATTCTCGACTGATATTCGATAAAAATAGATTCCGCTGGCGACCGGGTTGTCGTTCAAATCAACCCCGTTCCACTCAAATGAGTGAAATCCGGCTGGAAGCTTTTTTTCAATTAGATTTATTACTTTTTTGCCAAGAATATTATATACAGACAGGTTAACCTTTTGGCTCGATTTTAGGCTAAAACCTATTGTGGTTGACGGATTAAACGGATTAGGAAAATTCTGATACAAATTAAAAATATCCGGGATTTGATCGTTTTCCGAAAATGAAATATCAGTTGAAATATTATACTTAT
>JAUVBC010000332.1 GCA_030591405.1 Candidatus Zixiibacteriota bacterium | reverse complement strand
TCTGTTTCTTTTAACTTGCCACCCTCATCCGTGCCGCGCAACCCTCCACTATCAGCAGCCAATTGATCCATACCCAAATATATTTCAAGTGTTTTCCATTCTTCATCGGTTGGTACATGCCATCCCTCAGGAGCAATATTTTTGCTATCATCAACTGCATACCAGTTATACAATCGACCATAGGTAGCAACATGACCTTCATCATTGTCATAATTGCAATAAGCTCCGGTGGATAGATTTGCCCACTCGATAGAATCAGTGACATTGGGCATAGATTCGCCATTACGGTAATGGGTAACTTTTAAATTCTCCGCCATCCACCATTGATCACCGATCTTGATTGTCTGATAAATATTGCCGTCTATATCAGTTACCGTACCGGTTTCCGGACCCGGTTCCTCTTCATAGTTTCCAACAAACATTACTGTTTCGTTTTCCATCAGAGTTTGCGTGGAATCTAAAGGAGTAATCCAGCCGGATATCATACCCCAGGAAAGCGTATAATCTCCAGGCAATAGCGCAGTTAACGTATCTTCGCCTGTTCCGGTTGTGTTGTAGCTGAAAGGGCCACACAACAACCAGGGAGCATTAAGTTCATCAGGGGAGGAATCAATGATAATTGTTCCTAAACCATTTTCGCTGTCGGTGCCTTTGTCACCGCCGCAGCCAAAGAACAAAGCTATGCACGGAAGAATTATTAAAATAAAGATTATTATTTTATAAGATTTCTTCATTTTCTTTCCCACACCGACTATTAACTATAAAACTATGACGAAAAGCTTAAGATTATTGTTTAATCTGTCCCACCATAAAAGATACTATTTATTCCATAATTGTCAAATGGAATCACTGAACGTAATTTTGAAATATTATAGGCAGAAAAAGAACTAACTTAGGCAATAATCAATATAATTAACCACGAATTATCATGTTGACAATATCTTTGCGAAGCAGGACGCCAATTAGTCGGCCATCATCGGCGACAACAAACACCCGCCGCAGGTCCTTAAAGATCATCAAAGCGGCCACCTCGACTATCTTGGTATCCAAAGTAGTGAGTTCATGATCGGTTTTAAAAAGCTGCGAAACCTTAATTTTATCTTCCTGTTTGAGAAGTTCCTCGAACGGTTCGACCTCTGAGGCATAGTTCAGATTATTTATCAAGGCCTTATAGTCGGGCAAAGCGGCCTGGATCAAATCGTTATCAGAAATCTGACCCAAAAGATTGTAGTTTTCGTCAACCACTGCCATTGCCGAAAGACGATGTTTAAACATCATGTTGGCAACATGTTTGAGAGTATCATCGGGATTTACCGTGGCGATATTTCGGCGCATTATATCTTTAACAGTTAGCTCTTTACCAACCCGGACAGCGCTCTGCCAGAATATATCGACAATATCGGCAGGGTTTTTGGCCGATCTGAGAAGATTTAGATTGGTCTCATTGCGGGCAAAGGTGGCAAAAGCCGAAAGTGTTTGCAGATACAACTTTGAGATCTGTGACGGGGTCAACAGGACAACAATCACAGACAAAGGAATGTTATCGGGAGTTCTTTCTCTTAGTCCGTTTTTGGAAACACCCAGAATAATAATCAAATCATCAACTTCATCGGTTCGCGCATGAGGAAAGGCAAAACCATGACCATACGATGTATTTTCAATCTCTTCCCGCTCAAATATCAGATCTCTGATTTTCAGGGCATTGATATCGGGACTATGATGTTTTAACAAACTGAGAAGTTCACTTATGGCCGCTTCTTTGGTTTCAGCCTTCAGATCGGCGACAACATATTCTTCCTTGAGCATATTACCAAGCCGCATCGTTTATATCAAACCTCCATATTTGATGGTTGAACTCTTTTCTTAATTAACGGCGGTGCAACAATCCCTCCGGAAACAATAAGTTTTAAACCGGCTTCAATAGTAATATCAAGTGTGACCACATCTTTTCTCGGTGCAAAAATCACAATACCTGAAACAGGTGTCGGAGTTGATGGAACAAAGACGCCAACCAATTCAATCTCGTCATCCGACCCATTGACAAATTTTATCTTTGAGGTCAAAAAACCGATTGCCCAGATTCCGCGCCGTTGATATTCAAACATCACTACTTCCTTAAAAGCCTCATTGCTCGGTTGTGCCAGAGCTTCAATTAACTTTTTTGCCGCCAGATAAAATATCCTAACAATCGGCAATTTTGTCAACAAATTATCGCCGCGTTTATAAATCGAGGCGCCAATAATCGAACGGACAAAAAAGCCGGTCAAAATAATTATTAGAATTGTAAAGATTATGCCGAGACCGGGAATTGAATAACCGAGGAATTTTACAATGTAAGGCGAGAGGATGCCATCTATAATATCGAAAAGAAAACGAAGAACGACATAGGTTAATATCAAGGGGACAACGACCAGCATCCCCGACAGAAACTGACGTCTTAATACATCTTTTGCCATTTTGAAAATAGATTTCATTTTTCTATACCTATCATAATATTCGGAAATTGAAGCAAATTATCAAGCGACACGGCAATATATTTGGAAAATAAAAAGTATATGAATCAAAAATAATATTTTCACGGCAAAGCAAACAAAGCGGCCGATTCCATCGCAAAATTGAGGATCGGTTCGGGATAGATGCCAAAAATAATCACACCGATAACTCCAAGCACCAGAACCAGACGGGCGGCGGGATGAATATTGATTTTTATATCAGGGTTCTCAGACGAAAAATACATCGTTTTGATAACATTGGTATAATAATAAAGTGCGACAACAGTTGTCAAAAGTGCCAGAATCACCAGCCAGGTATACCCGGCTTCAATACCTGCGGCAAAGACTATATATTTGGCCGCAAACCCGCCAAGCGGTGGAATACCGGCTAATGATAACAAAAATATCGCCATACAGGCCGCAAGCGCCGGAGATGATTTGGACAGGCCGGCATAACTACTGATACTGT
>JAUVBC010000128.1 GCA_030591405.1 Candidatus Zixiibacteriota bacterium | reverse complement strand
GGTGCCCTACTAAATTTGGCCCAGAGAGAGAAGAAAAATATAAACTAAAAATAGTCACCAAAATATGCATAGAGATAGCTTAGATACATATATCTGACAAAGCGACCGGCGGCAGTTGCGATAAAAAAGAGCGGAACCGGAAAACGTTTGAATCCGCAGGCGGCATAAAAAATATCGCATGGTATTAAAGAAGCGTTCCCAAGAAATAGGATCAGTGTAATATAAGTTTTTGATTTTTTGGTGGTCCATGGATGATTATGAAAATTAGGAAATCTATTTTTTACCCAATTCGAATCACCAAAATAACGCCCCAATGCAAATGTTACCAGTGTCCCGACCGCTGAACCGAGGGCCATCACAGCCGAGAGTCGGACTAAATTCAATCCAAGCGTCGCTCCGGCCAGCGCGTAAACCCAGATAGGTAGCATCAATGGTGTCGAGGAGATCGCGGTCAGGACAAAAAGAATGCAGTCAACCCAGTTCTGACCGTACGATTTGATTAAATCAACGCCAAACAAACCGATCTCATCTTTATAGATGCCGGCGATAACCATACTGGTCAGCATCACCGACGCAGTGGAAATCAGGATAGCAAGATTACTCTTCTTATTGTCAGTTTTCGATTGATTGTTTACTTTGCCATCATCCGATGACGGAATATCATCGGATGTTTTGACTGATTCTTTTTTCTTAATTCTTTCGAACATCAAGAAATTTTATTTATCATAATATAAGTGAAACTCCCAGGGATGAGGACGAATACGAATCTCTTCGACATCCTTTCGTTTCAGATCGATCCATGACTCAATTAAATCTTCGGTGAAAACTCCGCCCTGCAAAAGGAAGTCGTAATCATTTTCAAGGGCATCAAGCGCCTTGGTTAGCGAAATTGGCAAGAGCGGGATTTTGGCCAATTCTTTTTTCGGCAGATTAGTCAAGTTTTTGTCAACCGGTTGACCGGGATCGATTTTGTTTTTGATACCATCAAGTCCGGCCATCAGCATCGCCGAATAAGCCAGATATGGATTACAGGTACCATCCGGGGGACGGAACTCCAGGCGTTGGACTTCTTTTTGCCGGATATAACCGGGGATCCTGATACAGGCAGTACGATTAGCGACCGAGTAAGTTCCCCACACCGGCGCCTCAAAACCGGGAACCAGCCGTTTATAAGAATTGGTCGAAGGATTGGTAAAGGCAAAAAGTGCGGCGGCATGTTTCAGCAGTCCGCCGATATAATAAAGGCCGGTTTTTGAAAATCGGGCCGGTCCTTGTTTGTCATAAAATATCGATCCGTTTTTATCGGCCAGAAACTGATGGACATGCATGCCCGATCCCGGCTCATTAAAGAGCGGTTTCGGCATAAATGTTGCCGATTTATTGGAACGAAAGGCATGATTTTTAACAAAATATTTTACAATCATTGACTGGTCGGCCATCGATACGATCTCATCAAAAGCGGTTTCGATCTCATGCTGACCGCCGCCGCCAACCTCGTGATGATGATATTTCAGATTGATGCCAACATCCTTGAGCAAAGATGTCATCTCGGAGCGGATATTATGGGTCCGATCAAGCGGAGGAGCGGCATGATAGCCACCTTTGTACTGCACTTTGTATCCAAGATTTTTGGTACCCTCGCGACCGGTGTTCCATTCGGCTTCCTCAGAGTCGATAAAATAGTACCCTTCTTCCGGACCTTGATGAAATTTGACATCATCAAAAAGGTAGAACTCAAACTCCGGCCCAAGAACTGTTGATACACCCGGCATCATTTTTTTAAGATATTTATCAGCATCTCTGACCACTCGGCGCGGGTTTCGCGAATACTGCTGGACCTTCTCGTCAATTTCCATGATATCGCAAATAAAGGAAAGGGTCGGCGAATCAAAAAACGGATCGATAAACACCGTTTTCGGATCGGGCAAAACGATCATATCGCCTTTTTCGATTTTTGTAAATCCGGGTAGCGAGGAACCATCAACGCCGACACCGTATTTAAACAGTTCATCTTTCAGGCTTGTGACCGGGATAGTTATATGATGCCAGCAGCCTATCAGGTCGGAAAATTTCAGATCGATATATTCAATCTTTTTCTGTTTAACCAGTTTTTTAAGCTTTTCAGAAATAGGCATAGTCCAAACTCCAGTTAATATTTTTTAATCGACAAAATCTAATCAATTTTACCAAAAAGGCAAATAGATTCGCTACAATGATATCAGTATTTGAAAATTATTCACAAAGCTGTTTTAGGCAAAAATGAAATTATTTTGTTATAAACTCTCTTTTATAAACCGATACTAATTATAGTGATAAGCCTTGATTAAATAATTGTCAGGGAATATATTAACGATAGCGGTACAATAATGCCAAATCGAATAAAAATATATCGACCGAAAGAGACCCCGGCGCAGTTAAAAGATATTGAATGTAATCTTTTAAAAAAAGGGTACAACAATATTGCCGGAACCGATGAAGCGGGACGTGGTCCGTTGGCCGGTCCGGTGGTGGCGGCGGCGGTGATAATTCCCAAAGGTGTTACCATCTCAAATTTGAATGATTCCAAAAAACTGACCAAAAACCAGCGGGAAATACTTTTTGAAAAAATAGCAGCCTCGGGCGCGATCTGTTCAGTTGGTGTGATCGACAATGAGACGATCGATCGGATAAATATTCTGAGGGCATCACTTCTGGCGATGCAAAAGGCGATTTTATCGCTTGATGTCAAACCTGATTTTGTTTTGGTAGATGGATCTTTTATCGTTCCTAATATTACTACTCCCCAGATGGCTATTATTGGTGGTGATGCTATCTGCGATTCGATATCGGCCGCATCGATTATCGCCAAAGTCACCCGTGACCGAATCATGGATAAGTATCAGGAGTTATATCCCGATTACACCTTTGCCAATCATCGCGGTTATCCGACCAAAAGACATCTGGATGAACTGAAAATTTTCGGTCCCACCGATATTCATCGCAAAACTTTCCGTCCGGTTGAAAAACTTCTCAAAAAACCTTTGTTCGAATAGTTTTGGACAGGGGCAAGATCAAAAAATCAGTCGAAAAGGGCCGTCAGTATGAAAAGCTGGCCGAAAAGTTTTTAATCAACAATGGATATAAGACTCTCGAAAGAAACTGGCAGGCAGGGCACAAAGAGATCGATCTGATCGTCCAAAAAGATAAAACAATTGTTTTTGTTGAGGTTAAAGGATCGATTTCAAAACGATATGGTCATCCTTCGGAAAAAGTGGATAAGCGCAAAAGAGACAATCTGATTGCCGCCGCCGAGCAGTATCTTATTGCCAGAAATTTTCAGGATAATGATTTTAGATTTGATATTATTACATTTCTTGATGGCAAGCTGGAGTACTATCCTGATGCTTTCCAGTGCGATTAAATAATTTTTCGATTAAATTTAATTATCAGTTGAATCAGGTAAACTGTCGATTGGCTGGCGAAGTCGAATCTGTTGCTGTGCTATTAACGAATCTGATACCAAAACGACCTTGTCCCAGAACTCCGCCCATTGGAATTCGTCACCCCTATATCTTTTTTTAAACATCAGCAGATCATTTATTGAAACGGCATATTTATTAAGGATTGCGTCACGGGCGATCAGAAAAGAATCGGAATTATTCCTATAAAGTTCGGCGGCAATCGATGTCTCAGCGACCACTCCGGCAAATTTGACAAACTCCGCAGATTTTTTAGTCTCCTGATAATCAGAAAAATAGTAATATCCGGCGACGACCAACGTAATGATTAATATGGTAAGAACTATTCTTAATATCAAAACAGTTAACTTTCAAACTTTCGGTTGATATATTTACCAAAACATGTAAATTATCGTCAGCTTTGTAAAAGGTCAAGAGATATATGGAATTAAAATATCCTCCGGAACGAAGAAAAAGCCGGGTAGTAAAAGTTGGGAACGTTTTAATTGGCGGCGGATTTCCTGTCTCCATCCAATCGATGACTACCACCGACACTCGTGATGTAGATTCAACGGTAGCGCAAATCAAAGCACTTACCGAGGCGGGATGTGATATTGTCAGAGTTGCAGTTCTTGATAATGAGGCCGCTTTGTGCCTCTCAAAGATAAAATCTCAAATATCAATACCATTGGTGGCTGATATTCATTTCAAATATAAATTGGCTCTGGAAGCTATCAAGCAGGGAGTTGATAAAATAAGGATCAATCCCGGTAATATCGGAAGTGATGATAAAGTCCGGGAGATAACCAAAGCGGCCAAAGATGCCGGGATCCCGATTAGGGTCGGAGTCAACTCCGGCTCATTGCCGAAAGATCTGCTCAAAGAAGGTGATTGTGAAGATCCGAGAATATTTATTAAAGCGGCATTGCGACAGTTAGAGGTTTTAGAGAATAATGATTTTTTTGATATTGTTCTGGCGCTAAAATCTACCAATGTCAACACCGCTTATTGGGCCTATACACTTTTGGCTGACAAAGTAGATTACCCGTTTCATATTGGCATCACCGAGTCCGGCACGCTTCAAACAGGTTCAATAAAATCGGCTGTTGGTATTGGAGCGCTACTGATTAACGGTATTGGCGACACCATTCGGGTTTCGCTGACTGCCGATCCGATCGAAGAGATAAGGGTTGGCAAGGCGATATTAAAATCGCTTGCTCTCAAAAAAGAGGGCGTTGAAGTTATTTCATGTCCGACCTGCGGTCGCTGTGAGATCGATATGATCCCAATCGCCGAGTCAATCGAGGCCAAAACGCGGCATCTGAAAACCCCGCTCAAAGTTGCTGTGATGGGTTGTATTGTTAATGGGCCGGGGGAGGCGTCGGTCGCCGATGTCGGTATTGCCGGTGGACGAGGATTAGGATTGCTATTCAAAAACGGCAAAATTGTTGATAAAATACCGGAAAATGAGCTCGAAACCAGACTCCTGGATGAAATCGACGAACTTACTGGTGGCAAATAAGTAATCGTGCCGCTCTCATAAATCCCCAAATCTTTAATATCTTCACAATTTTATTGGATTTTTATAAATTATTCAATAAAATTGCAATAAATCTTAAAAAAGTTAATATTAAAGTGAACTTTATTAATATAATGTCGTATATTAAATAAAGAAAATTAATATTGGAGGTATATAACAATGACCAGAGATTGGCAAGAATTAACAAAAATGACCGGCAATAACCGGATTGTTGTCGAAAAAGTCAGATTGATAGAAAAAGATATTGCGATCGAGGGTTCATTTGAACTGCCGCCGTTGGCTCGAATGACAATGGAGGATCAGATCTTTGCGGCCGCCTTTATTCAGTCTCATGGTTCGATTAAGGAGATGGAACGTCTTTTTGGGGTCAGCTATCCGACCATAAAAAATCGCCTCAATAAAATAAGCAATAGTTTTGATTTTGTCGAAGTGCAAAAAGTAGGGCCATTTGAAAAGGTCGCAGATGAAGAAATGAAAGACAAACAGGATAAACAAGAGAAATCAGATATTGATGATATTCTCGATCGCCTCGAAAGCGGGGAGAGATCGGCCAAAGAGACTCTTGAAATATTAAGAAACAAAAAAAATAAATTATAAAAAGAAATAGAGATTGGAGGCAAAAAATGAGTGAAGAAAGACGAAGAATACTGGCGATGCTGGCGGATGGAAAAATTACCGCCGATGAAGCGGAGGAACTGCTTGATGCGATTGAAAACCCGGGTTCAATGAATGTCGATTCATCAACGGATACTAAGGATGAATCTATTCTAAAAAAGATTAAGCCGAAATTTCTTCGGATAATGGTGGAACCGAAAGATGGAAAGAGTGGAGAAAAGGTAAATATCAGAATTCCGATGATGCTGCTGAAGGCTGGTGTTAAGCTGGCCTCGGTAGTACCGGGTGGAACCAAAGATAAGATCAATGACAAAATGAGAGATAAGGGAATCAATATCGATATTAATAATCTTGATTCCAAGTCGCTCGATGAAATTGTTACCGGTCTTGGTTCGATGTGCATCGATGTTGATGATGACAAGGAGAAGGTCAAAATCTTTTGTGAATGATAATTTAAAGGAGGTAGGTTTATGTTAGGTTACGATTGTTTTTTTATGTCAGGTTTAGGGGCTGATGATTTCTATCAGATAATGTTTTACCGAAACTTCTGTATTATTGCTTGAAATAGCAGATTGAAATCAAGGCTTTATCTGTTCAAGGCAGGTGTTTTCGGCACCTGCTTTTATTTTATTGGACTAATATTATCATTGAGTATTACCGGTAATTTATTAGCCCGCCAGGCAAGGATACCTCCACGCAGGCCAATCAATCTATCAAATCCAAGGTCCTCAAGCACAAACAATGCACGGGCAGTACGTCGTCCCGAACGGCAAGAAATAAGCAGTTGCTTATCTCTGGGCAGGTCACCGGCATTTTTTAATAACTCTCGTAATGGCATCAGTTGCGCGTCTTCCAAATGAGCACGTTTATATTCTGCCGGTTCACGGACATCAAGCAACAGCGTATCGCTGTCTTCAATCAGCTCAAAAAACTCTTTTGGCGATACCTGCAGATGATGCCCTTGTGGATCTTTTGGGGCAGAGGGGACATTGTCGCCATAAACATG